>JAIXSW010000087.1 GCA_027484495.1 Gammaproteobacteria bacterium | reverse complement strand
GAAGTCTTCTCAACAGGAACAGATCTGATGCTCATCCCATGGCAGCAATTAAACAGCGAAACCTTACAACGTCTGATCGAAAGCTATGTACTGCGTGAAGGCACCGATTATGGTGATGAAGAAGTGTCATTAGCCGACAAAGCCAATGCTGTGTTACAACAAATTCAGCAGGGCCAGGTGCTGATCCTGTATTCAGAACTGCATGAATCGGTAGATTTGTTAACCCGGCAGCAATATCAGCATTTATTACAAAATGATCCGGCAACAGATTAGCAAACTGTTGCTGATAGCTGGCTAACTTTGGTATTGTGCCTGTTCAGGATACAATATTCATCTGGCAAGGATTTAAGTTGTGCTGCGCGCCTTGCGTCATTACCTCAAACTGACTCCCGCTGATTTAGCCACGGCCAGCCCGGATAACTGGCAGCTTAGTGTATTCCGCATCATGGTGCTGTCTGGCTTATTGCTGGTGCTGGTAATTTGTCTGCATAGCTCGTGGCAAGCCTGGCAACTTGGGGCTTACCATATCATCGCTATCACTTCAGGCTTTTATCTGGCGTTGCTGCTGTTATTACGCCGCTCCAAACCGGCGCTTGGCTTTAGTGCCGTTGGTTTTCTGCTGCTGGTGGTCTGCGCCGGCCTTGCCATTGTGTTGCTGAATCCTGATTTCGAAATGGCAAAACTTGGCATTGTGTTTTTATACGCACTGCCGACCATTGCCCTGATGTTTTTTCCGTTGCGGGTCATGGTTGGGCTGATGCTGCTGAATTTTATCCCGTTTGCGTTTTTGTTATATAACCAGCCATTACCAGCATTGTTCGATTTCTCGATTTCCCTGCCGTCGACCCATGCTTACTTGCATGGCTTAATATTCCTGTTTTTTAATCTGTGCCTTCCGCTGGCGTCGGCGCGCATTATCCGTACGATCCAGCGTCATAGCAGTGAGTTGCAGCAAACCCACAAGCAGCTGTCACAAAGTCATGATTTTTATGCCGAACTGTTTGAAAACAACGGCGAAGCAACTGTGTTGTGTGCCAGCAATGGCCGGATCATCAAGGCCAATACCAAAGCTTGTCTGTGGCTGGGCATTGAAGCGGATAACCATGGCTATTTGAGCCAGGTGCTGATCCCGGAACAGGACACCCCAGGCAGCGCCTTCTGGCTGGCGCAGGATTTACCTTGTATCGCCCGCAATCAGCCGGGCCGGCATTTACAGCTGAAACATATGGTACGCACGCGTCAGCATCATCATGTCTTGCAGCTGCAGGATGTCACCGCCATGCATCAGCTGAAACTACAACTTGATCAGCAGCACCAGAATGTCTGGCACCTGTATGACCGGCTGACCTGTTTACCCAAAGCCAGTTTTTTCCGCCAGCAGGCCGATGAGCGGCTGAGTAAAGCGCAACCGTGGCCATTTCAGCTTTGTGTGATTATCCGGCTCTGTCATATCAAAACGCTGAATCAACAGTTTGGCTATGAATTTGGCAGCCAGGTGTTGCAACAATTCGCCAGTCAATGCCGGCAATCGCTGCGGCCCGATGCCTTACTCGGACGTTTGCGTGGCGTCAAGTTTGGCCTGTTGTTACCGGTCCAGCCAGAGCCACTCAGCCCGGCGCAACAAGCAGAAGCCATGTACCAGCAACTGCCGGAAACCTTGATGATTGGCAGTCAGCAGGTCCAACTGCGTTATCAGCTGGGGTTTTGCCTCAGTGAAGGCACTGCCGATGCAGCGACTTTATTGGAACAGTGCGAGATTGCGCTGGAACAGGCCGACAATAACGTGCCCATCGTGCAGTTTGCGCCGGAGCAAGCCGCAGAGCTGCAACAAACCTATGCACTGGCCAATGCCTTACAGGATGCGATCCGTCAGCGCCAGTTGCAGTTGTTTTTACAACCCAAAGTGAATGGTGAGGGACAGATTAAAGCCTTTGAAGCTTTGTGCCGCTGGCAACATCAGGGGCAGTGGATAGCGCCGGATCTGTTTATTGAACTGGCGTTACAACATGGCTGTATCAAAGCGCTGAGTCAGCTGGTGCTGGAGATGACGATCGACATCCTGGCGCAATGGCAGCAACAACGCTGGTTTTATCCGATCGCCATTAACCTGGCTGGCCCGGAATTACTCGACGATAGCTTTTTTGCCCATTTGCTGGCGCAAAGTGCGTTTTATCCGTGGCTGACTAAGCGGCTGCAGCTGGAGATCACTGAAACGCATTTTGCAACACAACAAGCCGCACTGCATACAAGGCTGCGCGCGTTAAGCCAATATGGCTTCAGTATCGCCATTGACGATTTTGGTACCGGTCACGCATCGCTGAGCCAATTAGTCGATATGCCAGCGGATACGCTGAAAATCGACCGGCGTTTTATCGCCGCGATCCCGCATCACCGTCAGCAAGTAAAAGTGTTACATACCACGTTACAGCTGGCGCGGGCGCTGAATCTGACGACCGTGGCGGAAGGGGTGGAAACCGATATCCAGCGCAAATTCCTCGCCAAACTGGGCTTTCCATTGATGCAGGGTTATTTGTTTGGCCGGCCAGCGCCAGCCAGTCACTGGCATGAGCAACTGGAACGCCAGCAACCAACACTGCACGAAGTCAGTCGGTTATCTGCCGTGGAGTCGGATGTGGCTGGATAAGGTCGCGCCAGGCCACGCTGGACTGCCCTATCACCATAAAATCCGGGTTGGCCAGGGTTTCACGTTGATTGTAACTGAGCGGGAAAAACTGGCTGTCGAGAATACGGCCACCGGCCTCTTCCACAATGATATGCACTGCGCCGGTGTCCCATTCGCCGGTCGGACCGAGCCGCATGTAACAATCGGCCCCGCCTTCAGCAACCAGACAACTTTTCAGTGAGCAACTACCGAGCGCGATAAATTCAGCTTGTTGCATCGGTGCCAACAAGGCACTGATCAGATGCTGCGGCTGCCGACGACTGACCGCAATCCGCAGCGGATCACCCTGTTGATGTTGCCGGACCTGAATATGATTGATCAGATTGCGTTGTTGTTTAAAAGCGCCACGACCGCGGGTGGCGTAATACCAGATTTGTTCTTTTGGCCAGTAAATCACGCCAAGTGCAGGCCAGCCATGTTCAACCAGCGCAATGCTGACGGCGAAATCGCCGCTGCGGGCGACAAATTCCTGAGTACCGTCCATCGGATCAATCAGCCAATAACGCGGCCAGTGTTGACGCTGCGTCAGCGGCACCAAATGACTTTCTTCCGAGATCACCGGAATATCCGGCGTCAGCTCGGTCAGTTGTTCAATAATAATCTGATTGGCGGCGTGATCGGCCGATGTCACCGGACTGCTGTCGGCTTTGATTTCGGTCTGCACATCGCCACTGAGATACATTTGCCAGAGACGTTCTCCGGCTTGTTGTGCCGTGGCTTTGACCGGTTCGAGCAGTTTACTTAAAAACATCAGGGTGGCTGTCCAGATATTTGCGGGCCAGGAATAAGGCGGCCACGCTGCGCGCTTCAGTAAAATCCGCTTGTGCCAGCAGCTCGTCCAGCTGATCCCAGCGCCACAGCACCAGTTCCAGAGGTTCAGGCTCGTCACCTTCCAGCCGTTCGGCATAAAGGCCGGTAGCCAGCACAATCTGCATTGTAGCATTAAAATATCCGGGGGCGAGCGCCACTGCACGCAGCTCCTGCAGCAGGCTGGCGCCAAAACCGGCTTCTTCTTTTAATTCACGATCGGCTGCTTGCAGCGCAGTTTCACCCGGGTCAATCAGCCCTTTGGGGAACCCAAGCTGATAGTCGTGGGTACCGGCGCAATATTCGCGGATCAGATAAAAATGTTCAGGATCAGGACAAGCCACCACCATCACAGCACCGCGGCCTGAGCCACGCATCCGCTCAAATAAACGTTCTTCACCGTTACTGAATTGCAGCTGCACCTGCTCAATTTTAAACAGGCGGCTTTGTGCCACGATGTCCTGCGCCAGAATGCGCGGTTTTTGCCTGGATTGCGGTTTTTCCGCCATAGCTTTGCCTCTGCTACAATGGCACTTCACTTTGCCTGCACTACTATAAATCGGAAAGATGGAAAAACCTATGCTGGATTGGTCGGCGATCGACACTGTTTTACTGGATATGGACGGCACTCTGCTCGACCTGCACTTTGATAACCATTTTTGGCTGGAGCATTTGCCAAAACGCTGGAGTGAATTGACCGGTATTGCCGAAACCGAGGCGCGCGCTACGCTCAGAGCTGAATATGCCGTGTTGCACGGGAAAATTGAATGGTATTGCCTCGACTACTGGACACGCCGGCTGAATTTACCGATCACCGCGCTCAAACGCGAAATCAGTGACAAAATCGCCATGCGCGAGGATACACCACCTTTTTTGCAGGCACTCAAACAAAGTGGTCGCCGTATTGTGCTGGTGACGAACGCTCACCCCGACAGTCTGTCACTGAAAGTCGAACTGACGCCATTGGCGACTTATATTGATGAACTGATCTCCACGCATGAATTTGGCGTGACCAAAGAACAACAGGAGTTATGGCAACAGCTGCAGGCCAGACTCGGCTTTGACGCCAAACGCACCTTGTTTGTTGACGACAGCCTGCCGATCTTGCACGCCGCGCAGCAATTTGGTATCGGTCAGCTGTTGGCCGTGGCCAACCCGGACAGCCAGCAGCCGGTGCGGCACATCGAT
>JAIXSW010000012.1 GCA_027484495.1 Gammaproteobacteria bacterium | reverse complement strand
GTGATATCCCGACCAAAGCCGAGTAACCCGATGTATCTGCCCTGCCGGTCAAAAAACGGCACCTTGCGCATTTCAAACCACATTAACTGGCCATCCGGTGTGTTGTATTCCACGTCCAGTGTCAGCTCGGCCTGATTCACTGACACTTCGTGGTCGGTCAGGATCGCCGCCGGCGCCATGTCAGGCGCGTAAATTTCTGACGGATAATGACCAATCAACTCGCTCGAGCTTTTGCCAATCATCCGTTCGAACATTTTATTGCAGCTGGCAAAACGGCCGGTTTCATCGCGGTAATAAAATAAGTCCGGCGAACTGTCGACAATCGACTTCATCAATAAGCTTTGTTCTTCGACTAATAGCTGGGTCTTTTTCCGCTCGGTAATTTCTTTGCGTAGTTCATCTACGGCCTGGCGTTTAGCCTGAAAGGCTTTTTTCCGTTCTTCGATTTCGAAGTTCAGCTGGCGGATATTCTCCTGCAGGTTTTCGTTCAGGCGTTTTTCCTGGCGGGCAGAGTCCTGTAGATAAAACAAAGTCGCGTCGAGGTGTTTAATCAGATAAAGGCAGGCAGACACTAAAGGAGGCGCTGCCACTACTGCAAACAACACAGCGCCACTGATAAATTCCCAGTCAACCCGGTTATGCAGCGTCAGGCTAAATGCTAATGCAATCAGGCCTGAAGCAACGATGATCAGCAGAGTCGTCAGACTGAATAACTGCAACCAGCCCCACTGCTTCAGCACCAGCGCCAGCTGACTGACCCAGGGATGGATCCGGTATTGACTCATGCAGTTTGTACCTCTCCCTGCAACTGCAGGACTAAATCGCAACAGATTCAGTCAAAGCGGATAGCCGCTGACCGATAAAAAAGCGGTATAAATTCAACCTGAACCAGCATCAGTTCGGGCCTGATTTGTACCGGTTAGATTATCTTGTCCTGACATCTTTGCCAATTGCAGATCAAGGACCAGACCGATAATTGCGCGGCAAATACCGCCAGCAATATGCAGTTTAAACCATTAGAGGCGTAGAACCCGCTGATCCGGCTTGCTTGTCAGTGCGTAAAGGAAAGGGGTAAAATACCCGACTAATTTTATCAGGTATTTATTCTTGTTTCTGCCAGAGCCGCCCCCACATAGCAGCTTATGACAGAGTAAAGCCAAATCCGGTACGCCGATCGAACGAAAAAATGGATGGCACCTTTGCAAATTTTTCATAAGACAAATGTGTGAAGCTTGATAGAATGCCGGCCTTTTTACAGACAAAGCGTGCTGAAGTAGTCGCAACAGACAGTCCCGGAGATTTCATGCCGATAGCGATGCCAGATGTAGCCAACCAATCATGTGCCACCACTGAGGGCACTTTAGACTGGGTTGGCATGAGCCATATTGAAGTGCCGTTGATGCTGGCGTTACACGGTGAAGCCCCGCGTCAGGTCAGTGCCAAAGTCGAAGCATTCGTCAATCTGGCCGACCCGAAAGCCAAAGGCATTCATATGTCACGGTTGTACCTGGCGCTGGACGAATTGTCCCGTGAGTCCAGCCTGAGCCATGCCACCTTGTGTAACCTGCTCGACACTTTTATTACCACCCATGAAGATTTAAGCGATCAGGCTTTTGTGAAGTTTGATTTTGATCTGCATTTACGCCGCAAGGCACTCATAACCGAAAAACAAGGCTGGAAGGCCTACCCGGTGACCATTACCGGTCAGGTAGTGGAAAAGCAGCTACAAGTGGAACTCAAGGTTAATGTACCTTATTCATCGACTTGTCCTTGTTCTGCCGCATTGGCGCGCCAGTTGATCCAGGAAGCTTTTGTTACTCGCTTTGCAGGTCAGCAGCAAATCAGCAGTGAGCTGGTCGTCGATTGGCTTGGCACGACGCAAGGTATTGTTGCGACCCCGCACAGCCAGCGTTCGGTGGCCGAAGTCAAAGTGAAACTGCAGCACAACGTGACTGAGTTTCCGATTGTAGCGCTGATTGATGCGATTGAAGACGCACTGAAAACACCAGTGCAGGCAGCGGTAAAACGAGCCGACGAACAGGAATTTGCCCGCTTAAACGGCCAAAACCTGATGTTCTGCGAAGACGCCGCCCGCCGGCTGAAACATACCTTAAACGGCCTGACAGAGTTTGAAGACTTCTGGCTGCGGGTGAATCATTATGAATCCCTGCATGCGCATGACGCAGTAGCTGTAACAGTCAAAGGTTTACAAGGCGGCTACCGCGCCTGAACAGGTGTGTTATCACTGAGCTGAATAGCGCGCATATTTACCGCATATATCCGAGACTAAAAACCAACAAAAAGCTGCCACTGGCAGCTTTTTTTTCATCTTCAACCAGGCATTAACCGGCTAAAAACGACTATTTCTGTAATTTTATTACATTTAGCCGAGCAAAGCAGATGCGATGAAGTACCGGCGTTCCGCCAAAAGTCATCTTGCAATTTCCAGTAAAAATCGGTATATCTGATAGCAGGTCTTTACGTTCAGACGTCCAGACCCCACTAGAATAAAAACTCTAACAGCCATTGACCCTTGAAAGTACGACCGTTATTTTCTTTCACACGTAAAAACCAAAATTAAAAGAATATAAATTCACTATTTTTACATTTTTATTTATGCAGGACAGGTTGGAGGGAGTGTGTCATGGCGTTGTATCACCACAGCCAGGCCAGAGAAAACTGTGGCTTTGGTCTGATCACCCATCTTGAAGGGGTGGCAAGTCACCGGATCGTCAGAACTGCAATCAGCGGTCTGGCCCGGATGCAGCATCGCGGTGGCATTTCAGCAGACGGTAAAACCGGTGACGGTTGCGGTCTGTTAATGCAGAAACCTGATAGTTTTTTCCGCGCTATTGCCGCGGAGAATAACTGGGTGCTGGGCAAAAAATATGGCGTCGGGATGATTTTTTTAAGTCAGGACCCGATTAAAGCAGAGCTTGCCAAATCAATTATTGAAGCTGAAATCAGTCGCGAGACCTTAACACTGGTCGGCTGGCGCGAAGTGCCGACCGATGCATCAGTGTTGGGGCCTATTGCCGCCAGTTCAATGCCAAAAATTATGCAGGTGTTTGTCAGTGCCCAGCCAGGCTGGGGTGACCACGACCTGGAACGCCGCTTATATATGCTGCGT
>JAIXSW010000286.1 GCA_027484495.1 Gammaproteobacteria bacterium | reverse complement strand
ACAGTGACGTCACTCCCTTCAGTGACAACAGCATCTTTACTCAGCGAAATCAGAGGCTTGACGCTGACGCGCTGACCTTTGGTTGCTTTATTACCCTGACTGTCCGTGGCCTGCCAGTAAGCAATATGCTCGCCTGGGGCAAAGAATGTTTGGCCATCAACCAAAGACACTGGCAACGTCAAACCATTCCGATCCACCGCAGTGGCGACACCTAAATTTACTTTGGTGTACAACGCCGTCGCGTTCACTTCCACATCTGCCGGCAGCGTAATCACCGGTAAATTGCCACCGGCAGTGCCACTGATTTGCAACCTGACTTCAGCCGAAGCACGGCCTTGCTGACCGTCAGATACGCTGTAGCGCAAATCAACTTGTCCCAGGTAACCGGCCGGCGCCTGGTAAATCAGGCCGGCACTGCTGAACGTGACGGTACCGGTACTCGCAGTAGCACCATCAATCGTCAGACGATCGCCATCAACATCAGTGTCGTTAGCCAGAACCGTCAGGGTATAGCGATCGGTATCCAGTCGCGCCACACTGAAGCTATCAGCAACCGCCAATGGATTGTCATTGACCGGTGTAATGGTCAGACTCACGGTCGCTGTGGCAGAACTGAATTCTGCATCGCTGGCAACAAAACTAAAGCTGTCGCTACCGTGATAATCCCTGGCCGGCACATAGCGGTAGCCAGCACCTTCGGCGGTCAGACTGCCATGCACGGGTTGTTGTGTGATGGCAATTTTCAGCAGATCCCCTTCTGCATCAGAGGTTTCCAGAGTAACTGCTACAGGCTCATCTTCACGTAACGTCACCGCCGAGTTTCGGGCAACCGGGGCTGTATTGCTGTTCAGCACTTCCAGATTGAAGGCTGCCAACGCCGCTGTCGCAGTGCCATCCGAGACCTGAATCACGATGCCATTGGTGCTCCCCACATCTGCACGGACTGGTGTGCCGCTAAGTTGGCCCGTCGCAGTGTTAAAGCTCGCCCAGGCCGGTTCGTTGCTGATACTGAAAGTCAGGGTGGTGCCAACATCAATATCTGCTGCTGTAGGCACAAAGCTATACAGCACCCCTTGAGTGACTTTAGTTGCCGGCGTGCCACTGATCGTCGGCGCGTCGTTGACATTGGCGACCGTGATGCTGAATGCCGGTAATGTCGAGCTCAACGCACCATCACTGACACTGATCACAATCCCGCTGTGACTGCCGACATCGGCGTTAGCTGGTGTGCCAGTTAATGCACCGGTTGCCGTATTAAAGTTCGCCCAACCCGGTTTATTGCTGATACTGAACACCAGCGTGGTGCCAACATCCACATCCGCCGCAACCGGGACAAAGCTGTAGGCAAGATCCTGAGTCGCTGTTGTCGCAGGCGTACCGCTGATCGTTGGTGCATCATTGCTGTTGATCACGGTGATGCTAAATGCAGTCAGCGCCGTGGTAACGACACCATCACTGACACTGATCAAGATATTGGGGTAACTGCCAATATCGCTGTTGGTCGGTGTGCCGGTTAACGCGCCCGTCGCGGTATTAAAGGTCGCCCAGGCTGGTTTGTTGCTGATACTGAAGGTCAGCGTGGTGCCAACATCAATATCTGCTGCCGTCGGCACAAAGCTATACAGCAGATCCTGTGTTGCTGTAGTTGGCGGCGTGCCACTGATTGTCGGCGCGTCGTTAATATTGGCGACCGTGATGCTGAATGTTGGTAGCGCCGCACTTAACGCGCCATCACTGACACTGATCACAATACCGCTGTGACTGCCGACATCGGCGTTAGCTGGTGTGCCGGTTAACGCACCGGTTGCCGTATCAAAACTTGCCCAACCCGGTTTATTGCTGATGCTAAACACCAGCGTGGTGCCAACATCGACATCCGCCGCGACCGGAACAAAGCTGTAGGCAATTCCCT
The DNA here is from genome assembly GCA_027484495.1 of Gammaproteobacteria bacterium. Taxonomy (GTDB): domain Bacteria; phylum Pseudomonadota; class Gammaproteobacteria; order Enterobacterales; family Alteromonadaceae; genus Pararheinheimera. The sequence continues at coordinate 703 of JAIXSW010000286.1, read as the reverse complement.
GAGTCGCCGTTGTTGCAGGCGTTCCAATGATGGTCGGCGTATCGTTGCTGTTTAACACCGTGATGTTAAATGCAGTCAGTGCTGTGGTTGTCACGCCATCTCCGACACTGATCACGATATTGCTGTAACTGCCAATATCGCTGTTGGTCGGTGTACCGGTTAAGGCTCCCGTGGCGGTGTTAAAGGTCGCCCAAGCGGGTTTGTTGCTGATACTGAAGGTCAGGGTAGTGCCAACATCAATATCTGCTGCTGTAGGCACAAAGCTATACAGCACATCCTGAGTTGCTGTAGTTGGCGGCGTGCCACTGATCGTCGGTGCGTCGTTAACATTGGTGACCGTGATGCTGAAGGCCGGTAACGCCGCGCTTAACGCGCCATCACTGACACTGATCACAATCCCGCTGTGACTGCCGACATCGCCGTTGGCTGGAGTGCCGGTTAATGCACCGGTTGCCGTATTAAAGGTCGCCCAGCTTGGTTTATTACTGATGCTGAACACCAGGGTAGTACCAACATCGACATCCGCCGCGACCGGGACAAAGTTGTAGGCAAGATCCTGAGTTGCCGTGGTCGCAGGTGTACCGCTGATCGTCGGTGCATCGTTGGTATTTCCCACTGTGATGCTAAACGCAGTCAGCGCTGTGGTAACGACACCATCACTGACACTGATCAAGATATTGGGGTAACTGCCAATATCGCTGTT
>JAIXSW010000212.1 GCA_027484495.1 Gammaproteobacteria bacterium | reverse complement strand
GCAGGCCGGCGTCGGCGGTGGGTGACGCCGTGGACACCGTCTGACAGCCGCCTGCCAGCATCGTGGCTCCGACGAAAACAATCCGCGTAAACAAACCAGACATAGGGATCCTCAGCGATAGTTTAGAAAAACCTGTATGTTGTTGATGTTACCACGACAAAACGCCATTCATTTACAAAGTGCAACATTGCGTGGTTCCGGCGTTATCAGTAGAATGCCATGAGTCGCTGATTTTCTAAATGAAGCAGTGTGCCTGTGGTGCTGTTTCAAATATTTCAGGGAAGTGTTGTTTGAAGAAGTCCAGTCCAATCGAAGTCAGCGGAAGCGGTTATGCCGCTATCTATCGTTTTATCGATTACGCCATTCTGATGTTTGTGTTGTTGCTGAGCTGCCATTTATACGGGGTCAGTTTCGACAAAAATTACCTGATCTTATTGCTCGCTGAAGTTTTATTATTTTCTTACTTAGCCGAAGGGATGTCGTTGTACCGGTCCTGGCGGCTGTCCGCATTTCGTCAGATGATCCGACGCGTCGTCGCAGTGTTGGTTATTTCCTTTGCTATTCAGCTTATCTCATTGTTTTTATTAAAAGTTGGTGCCAGTTATTCCCGGGTGATCATGACGGCGTGGTTCTGCGGTTGCGTGTTGCTGATGGTTGGTTGGCGCCTGGCGCAGCGCATCGTACGTAAAGTGCAGCTCGAACACGGTATTCACCGGCAAAAAGTGGCATTGGTGGGCCTGACGGCCCGCGGCATTCAACTTAACGAGCAATTTGCCGAGGAACGTGAACTCGGCTTTGAATGTATCGGCTTTTTTGATGATCGCGACGCGTCACGGATGCCGGAAGAATATCAACACCTGTTGCTGGGGACGGTCAATGACGCCGTGATGCGTGGCCAGCAAGGCGAGTTTTCCCGTTTGTATATTTGTCTGCCGATGCATGCCGAAGCGCGGATCCAGCATATTGTCAGTCAATTGGGCGATACCACCCTCGATGTCTATCTGGTGCCGGACATGCTGACATTAAAGATGATGCAGGGCCGGCTCAGTGCTGTGGGTGATATTGATACCATCAGTGTGTTTGAGTCACCGCATTTGGGGTTACAGAGCCATTTCAAGCGCACTTTTGATGTGTTGTTCAGTGCCACTGCATTAGTATTCCTGAGCCCTTTGTTGTTGGTGTTAGCCTGTGGTGTCAAGCTGACGTCGCGGGGGCCGGTGTTATTCCGTCAGGACCGCTATGGTCTGGATGGTAAAAGAATCGGTGTATTGAAATTTCGTAGTATGAAAGTGCAGGAAAATGCCGAACTGGTGGTGCAAGCCACGCGCAACGACCCGCGGGTGACCTGGTTTGGCGCCTTCCTCCGGCGCACGTCGCTCGACGAATTACCACAATTTATCAACGTGTTGCATGGTGAAATGTCGGTTGTAGGGCCAAGGCCGCATGCGGTGGCGCACAACGAGCAGTATCGCAATCAGGTCGCGTTTTATATGCTGCGACACAAAGTAAAACCGGGGATCACCGGCTGGGCCCAGGTGAATGGCTGGCGTGGTGAAACCGATACACTGGATAAAATGGCGAAAAGGGTGGAGTTTGATCTGTATTACATCCGCCATTGGTCGCTGTGGTTTGATATCAAAATTATCATCAGAACAATTTTTAAAGGGTTTAGTGGCAAACATGTGTATTAACAAGGGAAGCAATGACATGGGTAAGCTGAAGTTAACGCGCCTGACAGGGATGCTGTTTTGTGGTGTGGTGACCACAGCACAGGCGCAGGAGCCGGAGGGAGTGATCCGTACCGAGTCTGGTATTGATTTAATCCCGGGGCTGGTGACTTCGTTGCGCCATGATGACAACGTGATCCGCGACAAAGACAAAACCGTCTCGAGCTGGCTGACGACGATTGCGCCGTCATTAAAAGCCAATCTGGTCGACGGTGTGAACAACTACACACTGAGCACCGCACTGCGTAACGGCAAATATTTCAGCAGCAGCGAAGACAACTACACCGATGGCTATCTGGACGGCGAAGCCCGGTTATCCCCAGGCAGCGCGCATCAGCTGAAAATTAAAGGCACAGGCAGCTGGCTGCATGAAGACCGCGGCACCGGTGTGTCGGAAGGCCGTGGCTTAGTGCAGGACGAAGTGACGCGCTACAACAGCCAGAACGGTGTGGTGGAATATGAATACGGCAACCAGGGTTCTACCGGCAAACTGCGCGCAAACGCGCGGTATTATGCCAAAGACTACGACAACTTCCGTGATGTGACGCAATACCGTGACCATGATCTGCGCCAGCTCGGTGGTGGTTTTGTCTATCAGACCGGCGGTGCTTTTAAACTGGTTGCCGAAGTTGCGAGTGCCGACATCAATTTTAAATCTGTCGATTTAAGTGGTGCGCGGGATAACCAGGACACCAACTATCGCCTCGGGACTGAATGGGAACTGAGTGCTGTTACTACCGGGATCCTGAAGCTGGGTTACCAGAAAAAAGACTTTGAACTGGACCAACGGGAGAACTTCAGTGGTTTTGCCTGGGAAACGATAGTGCAATGGCAACCGCTGACTTATTCAGGCTTTGATCTCGCGGCTGGCCGGCGCGCCAAAGACGTTGATGCGCTGAACATCAACTCGGACTATATCGTCGAAACCAGTTACAGCATCGGCTGGAACCACCAGTGGTCCGAATCCCTGACGTCAAAACTGGCCTATGAATATCAGACCGATGCGTACAACCTGTTGCAAAGCAGTGCGAATAGTTTGCTTCGCCGTGAAGATACGAATAAGGTGATAACTGCAGAATTAACCGCAAAACCAAAGCGTTGGTTGCAGGTCACTGGTTTTATTAATCTGGAAGACCGCAGTTCTACGTTAGGCATCATTGAGTTTGACCGCACAGTTTATGGTGTTGAATTCAAAGTGACGTTGTAAGGAAAAACAGATGTTGGGCAAAGGCTTGGGCAGATTTATCAGCAGATTTTTCGCCATCTCATTGTTGTTATGCTTCGGTGTGATGGCGCAGACCACCACAGCGTCGGCGCCGCAAAGTGCAGATGATTATGTGTTGGGACCGGGAGATATCATCAAAATCAAAGTGTTTGGTGAGCCTGAGTTAGATCTGGAAACCCAGCTGACTAATAGCGGGACGCTGAATTATCCGTTTTTGGGGACTATTAAAGTCACCGGCATGACGCTGAAACAAGTGGAACAACATCTGTATCAAGGGCTCAAGGGCGATTATTTTGTCGAGCCCAATGTCTTTGTCGGCATGGTGCAATACCGGCCATTTTATATCCATGGCGAGGTGAAAAAGCCCGGCGGATATCCGTATCAACCGGGGATGACTGTTGACCAGGCCGTGGCGTTGGCCGGCGGTATGACCGAGCGGGCGTCCCGCGAAGACATCATTATTTCGCGCGAAGGCGACAAAGCCACCAAACAAAAAGGCAATCTGAATACTCAAATCAGTGCCGGCGATACCATCACAATTGAGCAGAGATTTTTCTGATGGCGATTTCAGCTGAAAACAACGCAGCACCTGATGAAGTGATTGATTTACGTAAATATTTCATGGTGATCAACCGCTCAAAATGGCGGATTTTATTACTGGCAGTGTTAGTCTCGGCGCTGACGATTTTTGTCGTGCTGAACATGAAACAAATTTACAGCAGCAAAGCGACGTTGTTGATTGAATCACAACAAGCCAAAGCGGTGAAAATTGACGAAGTGTACGGCATCAATTCTGCGCAGCAGGAATATTACCTGACGCAGTTTGAGATCCTGAAATCCCGTACCATCGCTGAATCTGTCATCGACCGGCTGCAGCTGGCCAGCCACCCTGAATTTGTCGGACAACCCGGTCTGCTGGATGACTTGCGCAGCTTATTACCTTTTCTGACTGCCGGGACGCAGCAGATCTCCGCTGAAGGCCAGGCCGCGCGTGACCGCGAGAAACTGGTTCAGGCGTTTATCGAACGGTTGTCGATCGAGCCGGTACGCAAAACGCAGCTGGTCAGCATTGTCTTTGAAGCACAGGATCCGAAGCTGGCCGCCGAGGTTGCCAATGCGATTGGTGAAGCTTATATCGATGGTCAGTTAGCAGCCAAAATGGGCATCACGCAAAAAGCCAGCAGCTGGCTTGGCGGTCGTCTCGGCGAGCTGCGGTTAAAACTCGATCAATCCGAACAATCATTACAGGAATTCCGCTTACGCGAAGGGCTGGTCGATGTGGCTGGTGTGCGCAGTCTTGGCAGTCAGGAACTGGAACGTTTAGGTGAACAAATCACGCAGGCCAGGTCGAAAAAAGCCCAGATCGACAGTTTTGTCCGCGTGGTGAAACAATATGGCATCGACCAAATCGAGAAGCTGGAAACCCTGCCGGAAATTACTGCGCACCCCGGCGTGCAGAGTGTGAAAATGGAAGCCGTATCGGCCGAGCGTAAAGTGTCCGAGCTCAGCAAAATTTACGGGCCAAAACATCCGAAATTGCTGGCGGCCAAATCTGAACTGGCGTCGGTACAGGACAATTTACGCGAGCAAATCCGCAAACTGTTGTCGGGCATCACCAACGAAGCTGACACTCTGAGCCAGAGCCTGAATGCGCTGGAAAGCGAAATGCAGCGCGCCAAAGGCCAGTATCAGGATCTGAGTGGCAAAGAAGCCGAATATCAGCGCTTACAACGTGAAGTGGAAACCAATCGCCAGCTGTTTGATACCTTTATGGCGCGGCAAAAAGAAACTGAAGTGACCGGTGACTTTAACTCGGCCGTGGCGCGTTTTACCGACCGCGCTATGCCGGCGGTTGATCCGATTAAACCGAAGCGCAAACTGATAGTGATCCTGGCGTTTGTCGCGGCCATTGGTTTTGGCATCATTGTGGCATTTGTGATGGAATCGCTGAACGACACCATCAAAACGACACAGGAAGTTGAAGCGGTGCTGCAACAACGTGCGCTCGGCGTGGTGCCTAAAATTGTCGGTAAACAGCAGCTGGTGACGTTAAACCGCACCTTCTTCTCCACCGATGCGCGCCTGTTCAGCGAATCGATCCGATCGATCCGGACCAGTCTGTCGCTGCTTGGGCTGGACCGGCCGATCCAGGTTCTGGCGGTAACGTCGTCGATCCCGGAAGAGGGTAAATCGACGGTGTCGAGTAACCTGTCGTTTGCCTGCCGTCAGCTTGAAACCGTGTTGCTGATCGATGCGGATATGCGCAAACCAACTATTGCTAAACGCTTTGGTTTGCCGGCGTTTCAACCGGGTCTGGCCAACTATCTGGCCGAAACCGAGACGCTGGAAGATTGTATTGTCCGTGATGAGCAAAGCGGCATTGACATCATGCCGGCCGGCACCATTCCGCTGAATCCACTGGAGTTATTATCAAGCCCGCGTGTGGCAACGCTGCTGGCTGAACTGCGTGGCCGTTATCAGAAAATCATTATCGATACACCGCCGGTACATGCTGTCAGTGATGCGTTAGTGCTGTCACGGTTGTCGGATGCGGTAGTCATGGTGGTGAAAGCCGACCATACCCGCTCAGGTTTAGTGCAGTTGTCGCTGTCGAAGCTGATTAACGCCCATGCCCGGGTGGTTGGCGTGGTGCTTAATGATCTCGATTTGAAAAACGCCGAGCGCTACGGCAGCTATGGCTACTATCAATATTATGCGCAGTCGTCTGAATCGACATGATTGACCTGCACAGCCATATCCTGCCCGGTATTGATGATGGCGCTGTCGACGCGGGCGAAACGCTCGCGTTGCTGCGTCTCGCCGCCGCAGATGGCATCCGCCGGATGGTGGCGACACCGCATATTAATCCGGGGTATTTTGACAATGACCGTGCCACGATCAACGCGGCGTTAGCGGTCGCCCGCGCGCTGGTGCAACAACATCAGATCCCCGTTGAACTGGCGGCGGCAGCCGAAGTACGGTTAACCGATCAACTGATGAGTGCGATCGAGTTACAACAATTGCCGTTTTTGGGTCAGTGGCAAGGGCAGCAGGTGTTATTACTGGAACTGCCACATAGCCATGTCCCGGCAGGTACCGATAAATTGCTGAAATGGTTGGGTAAAAAGCAGATCATTGCGATGATTGCGCATCCGGAACGCAACCGTGAAATTCAGTCTAATCCACAATTACTGCAACGGCTGCAAAGCGCGGGCTGCCTGTTCCAGCTGACTGCCAGCTCATTGCTCGGTGATTTAGGCGATCGGCATCAACAATGTGCGGAACAGCTGGTGCGACAGCGCCTCTATCAGGTGATGGCCAGCGATTGTCATAATCTGCAGCGCCGTCCGCCCAAATTACAGCAGGCACGGCAACAGCTGGCACTGCTTACGGATGAGCATTACGCCGACGCGCTGGTGCTGGAACATCCGGCCCTGATCACGACCAGTCTCGATTTCGGCGGTCTGCAATGAGCCCGTTACTGCGTCGCCGCTTATTACTGGCTGCATTAGTGCTGCCGCTGGCGGGATTGATGTGGCTGGCGGCGCGGGCCGGCATTGCCAGTCTGTATTATTTTCAGGCAGCATTTGCGCTGGATCACTGGCAGCAACAAGCACCTGCCGTCGCGGACTATCAGCAGGCTGCGACAGCGATCAATCAGGCCAGTGCATTGCAACCGGACAATCCGCATTATCTGCTGATGCAGGCCAAAATTAATGAATGGGGCTGGCACAGTGGTTATCTCAATACAGAGGCACTGGCTGGCAATGAAGCCTTATATCAGCGCGCTATCGCACTGCGGCCTGATTGGCCGGTCGCTTATGCCGACTATGGTTATTTCCTCGGTTTCTCCCAATTCCGCCTGACTGATGCCTGGACGCAAATGGCATTGGCGCGTCAACACGGTGCTTATTTACCGCAAGTGCAGCAGAAGTTTTTAACACTGAGTTTTCAGTATTGGCCTTATTGGTCGGCTGGGCAAAAAGCCGAGATTTTCAAATACTTGCAGCAGACATTGTTTGGCCATCTGAGCGGTCAGGCCATTGCGTTAGTCCGGCAATTTAAACTGCAGCGTCAGTCTTGTCTTTATTTAAGCCGGCGTGCAGCAACAGAGCCACAGTGGCCTCAGGTTGAACGCCAGTTGTGTACTGAGGCGAGCCCGGCACCATGACGGGGCAGTCCGGCTCAGGTCTGGTTTTGCACACGCAGGTGCGTGCACAGTCAATGCCGTCGCTGGTCAGCGAACTGGTGAGCCGGGCAAAACGCCGGCTACCGACTCGGCTGTATTTAGCCAACGTACATATGCTGATGGAAGCGGCTGATGATGCTGATTTTGCCGCAGTGTTGGCCCGCAGCGAATTTGTCCTGGCGGATGGCAAACCACTGTGTTGGTGGCAGCGATTGGTCAATGGCATCAGCTGCCCACAACTACGTGGCATCGATCTGGTGCTGGCATTATGTCGCCGTGCCGCCGCCGAGGGCTTAAGGGTCGGTATTTATGGTGGCCATGCCCAGGATGATTTACAGCGTGCTGTGCAGCAGTTACAACAGCTGGTGCCGGGTTTGCTGGTTTGTTATCAACATGCGCCAGCCTGGCAACCCCAACCAGCCCGGTGCGATCCACTGCAACTGCAGCAGATGCAGCTGGCTGAGCTGGACATTATTCTGGTGGCACTGGGTTGTCCGAAGCAAGAAGTCTGGATTGATCAATACAGTGCGAAGCTACCAGCCTTGCAGCTTGGCATCGGGGCCGTGATCGATTTTCTCAGCGGCCGCCGGCAGCAGGCGCCGCGTTGGGTGCAGCGGCTGGCGCTGGAATGGTTTTTTCGCTGGTTACAGGAGCCACGCCGGCTGGCGCCCCGATACCTGAAACATAATCCGCGGTTTTTAATCAGTTTGTGCCGGGCCTGGTGGCAGCAACGCAGCCGGTGATTGAGTGTCTGGAGAAGAGTGTTTGAAGACAAAAGTGGCGTTTATTACCGGGATCACCGGACAAGATGGTTCTTATCTGGCCGAGTTTTTACTCGCGAAAGGCTATCAGGTGCACGGCCTGAAGCGTCGGGCCTCGTCACTGAACACCAGCCGGATCGACCATATTTATCAGGATCCGCATCAGCAGGACCTGCCATTGTTTCTGCACTATGGCGATATGACCGACAGTCTGGCGTTATGCGGATTACTGCAAAAAATTCAGCCGGATGAAATCTATCATCTGGCCGCACAAAGCCACGTCGCGGTGTCGTTTGAAGCAGCTGAATACACCGCCAATGTCGTGGCGCTTGGTACTATCCGTTTGTTAGAGGCGGTGCGTTTAGCTGGCCTGAATTGTCGCTTTTTCCAGGCGGCGACATCTGAGATGTATGGCCATGTCACCAGTCTGATGCAAAACGAAGATACGCCGTTCCGGCCCTGTTCGCCTTATGCGATCGCCAAAGTCGGCGCGTATTGGACCACCGTCAATTACCGTGAGGCTTATGGTCTATTCGCGGTCAACGGCATTATGTTTAACCATGAATCGCCCCGTCGCGGTGAGACTTTTGTCACCCGTAAAATCACCCGGGCCTTAGCCGCGATTGCGCTGGGTCAGCAACAGTGTCTGTATCTGGGCAATCTGGATGCACGGCGCGATTGGGGTTTTGCTGCCGATTATATGGATGCGGCCTGGCGCATGCTGCAGCAAGACACTCCAAATGATTATGTTATTGCAACCGGCGTCCAGCATACCGTGCGCGAATTTTTGCAGTGCTGCGCAGCCAGCCTCGGCATCAGCCTGAGCTTTAGCGGCACTGGTCTGGCCGAGATAGCCACAGTCGTGCATTGTGATCCGGCACGCACGCCGGCGTTACAACCTGGCGCCGTGATCCTGCGAATTGATCCGCGCTATCTGCGCCCGAGCGAAGTGCCATCGTTATGTGGCGATGCGACGCGCGCCAGAACCGCACTTGGCTGGCAGCCAGCGACAGATTTTACCGCGCTTTGTCAGATGATGATGGCGCATGATCTGGCTCAGGCCAGACGACAGGCATTATTGGAGGCCAACGGTTATGCCCGTTGAAACGGTATCTGCCAGTGCTGCTGGCCAAAGACCGCTCAAGGTGTTTATTGCCGGTGATCAGGGCATGGTCGGGCAGGCTCTGTATCGCGAGTTCAGCCAAAAGACCGAACGCTCAGTTTGTTATCAGCTGATCACCGCACCGCGTCGCCAGTTGGATTTAACCCGTCAGGCCGACGTTGAGGCTTTTATCCGACAGCAACAACCGGACTGGATCCTGGTGGCGGCGGCTCGGGTTGGTGGCATTGCGGCCAATCAACAATATCCGGCCGAATTTATTCTGCAGAACCTGCAAATTGCCGCCAACTTAGTGGCTGCTGCGCATCAGTGCGGTGTCTCGCGTTTGTTGTTTTTGGGGTCAAGCTGCATTTATCCGAAGTTTGCCGACCAGCCGATCACTGAAGCTGCACTGTTAAGCGGGGCGCTCGAGCCCACGAATGATGCGTACGCAATCGCGAAAATTGCCGGTTTAAAGCTATGCAGCAGTTTTCACCGGCAGTATGGCGCCGATTTCCGTGCGCTGATGCCAACCAATTTGTATGGGCCCGGTGATAATTTCGATTTGCAGCAGGCGCATGTGATCCCGGCGTTAATGCGCCGGATGCAACTGGCGAAAGATGCGCAAAGCCCAATGCAGATTTGGGGTTCCGGCAAAGCGCTACGCGAGTTTTTGCATGTCGATGATTTGGCCAGAGCCTGCCGTCTGGTGATGGAGTTGCCAGTGGAAGTCTATTGGCAGGCCTGCGCTGACACGCCGGGGTTTTTGAATGTCGGCAGCGGTGAGGAGATCAGCATCGCGGCGCTGGCGACGTTACTGCGTGATGTTATCGGCTACCCGCAGGCGCTGAGTTTTGATCCGGCCCGGCCCGATGGCACGCCACGCAAACTGGTGGATAGCAGCCGCTTACGCCGGCTGGGCTGGTCACCACAGATTTCGTTAACAGCAGGTCTGACCCAGACCTGGCGCTGGTATCAACAACATCAGCAACAGCTGCGTGGCGCCGCCGATAGTGGGCGCTAAAACCAGTTTTAACCGGGTCAGCATTGCTGGCCTGCAGCAGTCGGTGGCGCAATTGACAGCAGCGCAGTGCTCCATCAGACTAACCCGAATCAGTGATTTGACAGGATTTCAGTAATGTTCACTCCCGTAATTATGGCCGGTGGCTCAGGAACGCGGTTATGGCCACTCTCACGTGGTAACTACCCGAAGCAATTTTTAGCGCTGACTGGTGATACCACCATGTTGCAGCAGACGTTGTTGCGTCTCAAAGGTCTGGCGCATCAGGCGCCTTTGCTGATCTGTAACGAGGATCACCGTTTTATCGCCGCCGAGCAGGTGCGTCAGCTGGGCGTGCAGGGCGCGTCGATTTTGCTGGAACCGGTTGGACGCAATACAGCGCCGGCGATTGCTCTGGCCGCGTTGCAGGCCGTTGCGACGTCGCCGGATGCAGTGTTGCTGGTGCTGGCGGCAGATCATGTGATTGACGATGAAGCAGCATTTCGTGCCGCGGTCCAGCAGGCAGAACCATTGGCTGGCGCAGGAAAACTGGTCACTTTTGGCATAGTACCGACAGCGCCGGAAACTGGTTATGGTTATATCCGCCGTGGCGCCGCCTCTGGTCTTGGTTTTCAGGTCGATGCTTTTGTCGAAAAACCCAATCTGCCGACTGCTGAGCAGTATCTGCAAAGCGGCGAGTATTACTGGAACAGCGGGATGTTTATGTTCCGTGCTGACCGATACCTGCAGTTGTTAGGACAATATCAGCCGGCGATGCTGGCAGCCTGTCAGGCTGCGATGGCTGAACTGAGCCCAGATTTAGATTTTGTCCGGGTGAAAAAGGCCGCATTTGAGGCTTGCCCGGATAATTCTATCGATTATGCGATTATGGAGCCATTAAGCCGTGATGAACCGGCCAGTGTGGTGGTATTACCTTTAGCTGCCGGCTGGAATGATGTCGGTGGGTTTGCTGCGTTATGGCAGGTCAGTGGTAAAAACAGCGATGGCAATTCGCATCAGGGTGATGTCTGGTCACACAACAGCCAAAACTGTTATGTGCGCGCTGAACAGCAGCTCGTTGCGACCGTCGGTGTGCAGGATTTAGTCGTGATCAGTACCAAAGATGCGGTTTTGGTTGCGCACAAAGATCAGGCGCAAGATGTCAAACACATCGTCGCACAGCTTAAAGCCAAACAGCGTCCTGAAGTGACCTTTCATCGTGAAGTGTACCGTCCCTGGGGTAAATACGATTCGGTTGACCACGGTGAACGCTTCCAGGTGAAGCGGATCACGGTCAAACCCGGCGCGAAATTATCGGTGCAAATGCATCATCACCGCGCCGAGCATTGGATTGTGGTATCGGGGACCGCCAAAGTGACTATTGATGGTCAGGATCAGTACCTGACGGAAAACCAATCTGTCTATATCCCGATCACTGCGGTGCATGCGCTGGAAAACCCGGGCAAGGTTGAACTGGAACTGATTGAAGTGCAGTCTGGTTCCTACCTTGGCGAAGATGACATTGTACGGTTTGAAGACCGTTATGGGCGGGCCTGACATGTCCCTGAACACTGACACAGAGCGGAAAACCGAGATGTACCGCAAAATTAACTGCGTTAAAGCCTATGATATCCGTGGCCGGCTTGGTGATGAACTGGATGAAGATGTTGCTTACCGCATCGGCCGCGCTTTTGGTCAATACCAACAAGCTAAAACAGTTGTTGTCGGCGGCGATGTGCGCGCGACGTCGGAAAGCCTGAAACTGGCGTTAGCTAATGGCTTGATGGATGCCGGCGTCGATGTCATCGATATTGGCATGACCGGCACTGAAGAAGTCTATTTCGCCACGTTCCATTTAGGCGTCTGTGGTGGCATCGAAGTGACGGCGAGTCATAATCCACTTGATTACAACGGCATGAAGCTGGTGCAAAAGGGCGCCAGACCGATCAGCGGCGACAGTGGTTTATTTGACATCAAAGCCCTTGCCGAACAAGGTGATTTTGTTGCCGTCGCCACGCGTGGCAGTTACCGGCAGCAGTCCATTCTGGCCGATTTTGTCACCCATCTGCTGGGGTATATCCGTCCAACGTTGTTCAAACCGATGAAAGTTGTGGTGAATTCGGGCAATGGCGCGGCTGGTCATGTCATTGATGAGCTGGAAAGTCGCTGTGCAGCCTTGGGTTTACCATTGCAATTTATCAAAGTTCATCACGAGCCGGATGCGACTTTCCCCAATGGGATCCCCAACCCATTGTTACCGGAAAACCGCGCCGATACTTCAACAGCGGTGCTGGCACATCAGGCCGATTTTGGCGTGGCCTGGGACGGCGATTTTGACCGTTGTTTCCTGTTTGATGAGCAGGGCCAGTTTATCGAAGGCTATTACATCGTTGGTTTATTGGCGGAAGCGTTCCTGCAGCAGCACAGCGGTGCCCGCATTATTCACGACCCACGTTTAACCTGGAACACCATTGATTTGGTGCAGCAGGCGGGTGGCGAAGCCATTCAGTCCAAAACCGGCCACGCCTTTATCAAAGAGCGGATGCGGCTGGAAGATGCGGTCTACGGCGGCGAGATGAGCGCGCATCACTATTTCCGTGATTTTGCCTACTGTGACAGTGGCATGATCCCATGGTTGCTGGTGGCGGAACTGATGTGCGTGAAGCAAAAAGCGCTGTCAGCGTTAGTCGCCGAGCGCATCGCCGCCTTTCCATCCAGTGGTGAAATCAATTTCACTATTGCCGAGCCTAAAGCCAAACTGGCGGAAATTCTGGCGTTGTATCAGCCATCTGCCGACAAGCTCGACACCACAGATGGTATCAGTCTGGAGTTTGCCGACTGGCGTTTTAACCTGCGCAGTTCCAATACCGAACCACTGGTGCGGCTCAATGTGGAAAGTCGCGGTGATATCGCACTGATGCAGGCAAAAACGGCGGAGCTGTCCGCGCTGTTACAGCAAGGCTGACTGAGATGACTGCAACATCGCCCGACGATATCCGCCAGGACCCGGCCATCCAGAAACTGCTGGAACGGATGCCTGAGGAGGTGCAGCAGAGCTTTACTGAAGCACAGCTGAGCTATCTGCGCGTCGCATTAGGCGCGCGGCAGTGGGGCAAGCACCGGCTGGATTTGCGCGGAACTGTAGGGCTTGGGCGCTGGCGTTATTATTATGTACTGGTAGGTGGACGTAATCATCGCGGCGATCCGCGCCACGGCCAGCTGAGCCGGTTGATGCAAGCGGTCGTGATCAGTACTTTTTTGTTGGTGGCCGCTTTGATCGGCCTATTGCTGCTGTATCTGCTGAAATCGGCACTGGGTATTGATTTATTTGACGATTATTCTTTTGGCATCTGGCATTGGTTTAAAGCGCTGTTTGCTGGCTGATGGTCGTCTCAACCTCAACCTCAACCTGAAGCGCAGAGCCGCTACTGCGCATCAGTCTGATATCTGTTTGATCAGAGGCTAATCTCGAGCCGTTGTACCACCACGCCGTTTTGTGGTTCTTCGTCATCGTCTTCGGCCAATAAACCGACTGGTTTTGCCGGCACTACTTCTTTGTCAAAAGCGGTGTCACCGGCAAACTCGCCGGCACGCGCTTTACTGACGGCGGCAAAATCGAACAGATTTTTATCGACCATATGCGATGGCACGATGTTTTGCATGGCCTGGAACATGGTTTCAATCCGTCCAGGGAAGCGTTTGTCCCAGTCCTGTAGCATTTCTTTCACTACCTGGCGTTGCAAGCCATCCTGTGAACCACACAAGTTGCATGGAATGATGGGGAATTCACGGGCTGTGGCGTATTTTTCGATGTCTTTTTCCCGGCAGTAAGCGAGCGGTCTGATCACGATATGTTCGCCATTGTCGCTGATCAGCTTCGGTGGCATCGACTTCATTTTGCCGCCGTAGAACATGTTCAGAAACATCGTCTCAATCATGTCATCGCGATGGTGGCCCAGTGCGATTTTCGTCGCGCCCAGCTCTTTGGCGGTGCGGTATAAAATGCCACGACGTAACCGGCTGCACAAAGAACAGGTGGTTTTGCCTTCCGGGATTTTTTCTTTGACGATGGAGTAAGTGTCTTCAGTAACGATTTGATAATCCACGCCGATGCCATCTAAGTAAGTAGGCAACACATGCGCCGGAAAGCCCGGCTGTTTCTGGTCCAGATTGACCGCCACAATGCTGAAGTTAATCGGCGCGGATTGTTGCAGATTCAGCAGAATGTCCAGCAAGGTATAACTGTCTTTGCCACCGGACAGGCAGACCATGATTTTGTCGCCTTCCTCAATCATGCCAAAATCAGCGATGGCCTGACCTACGCCGCGACGCAGTCTTTTATGCAGTTTATTCAGATTATATTGCGCTTTGGCTTCAGCGGAGTGTGACATGATGCTACCCAGACAGTAAAAAAG
This sequence comes from Gammaproteobacteria bacterium, assembly GCA_027484495.1. GTDB lineage: Bacteria > Pseudomonadota > Gammaproteobacteria > Enterobacterales > Alteromonadaceae > Pararheinheimera. The sequence goes on along the minus strand of JAIXSW010000212.1, from coordinate 1,161 downwards.
GCGCACATTATAGCGGATCACGCCCGCTTGCCAATTCCAATTCTTGGTTGCGGGCGTGGAACATCGGTTGTGATCAGACTGGCGCGTCCGGTTTTAGCGCCAACACGTCGCAATCGAGCCGGTCAATCACATGTTCGGCGGTGTTGCCAATAATAGCTGCTGACAATCCTGTACGACCGATAGTGCCGATAATCACCATCTCGGCATCCAACTCCTTCGCTACGCGAGGGATCACGTCTTCCGGCATACCTTCCTGCACGTGGACAAACTCTGCGGTGAGATCAAACTGACCAGCTAGTGCATTGGCTGCATCCATATGGTGATGGCGCATGCTGTCGTTGTATTCAACCGGATTAAATTCCGGGATCTCAATCGCTACATGAATAGGCGTGCCCGGGTAGGCATTGACCAAGTGCACTTTGGCGTTCAACATCGCGGCCATCGCTTGCGCCTGGCGAATGATGATGTGATTCAGTGCCTTGTGATGCGGCTTTTCACTACCGGCATTAACGGCCGCCAGAATATTGCCTTGTGCCGGCCACGCATGTTCTTTCACCATTAACACCGGGCAGGGGCATTTACGCAGAATATGCCAATCGGTCGGGGTAAAAATCATCGATTTGAGCACATCATGGTCATGGGTGCCTTTGATCACCAAATCATAGCCATGTTCACTGACAGTCTGCACTATGGCCTCAAACGGCCGGTTGTGCCAAACCACCTTGGCACTGCAGGCGATCCCTTTGCTGCGGGCCTGATGTAATAATTCCTGGATCCAAATTTCGCGGTCGGTGATCACGGCCTGGCGCATCGATTCGCGTTCTTCGCCGGATAACATCGTCGTCATTTCGTAAGAGAAATCGTAGATGGATAAAAAGGCAGTGATTTTACATGCGGTATGCTCGGCCAGTTCTATCGCCCTTGCCAATGCTTTTTGCTGGTCAGTACTGGGATCGAGCACCACCAGCACATCCTGATAAGTCGCCATCATCATTCTCCTTTGCAGTCACAGGTACAGAATCAGTGTAGCTAAGTTAAACCGCTTCGCGCTCGGTAATGTTGTGTTGGATCAACAGACTGCTGATTGGTTCCCGGAAAAGGGCTGCGTTCAGTGCTGTCAGGCGCAGAAAAAACAAAACCGCCCGAAGGCGGTTTTGCTGG
>JAIXSW010000502.1 GCA_027484495.1 Gammaproteobacteria bacterium | reverse complement strand
TGGTTGCATCAGGCCGGCACTGCGCAGTTTCGCCAGCTGAGTAAAGGCTGGCTGCGCTGATATCAATCTGGCTTTCAGCGTTGCACAGAGCGGCAGCTTTCGCCGGCACGAACTTCATACGGCAATAACATCCGGCCTTCTTCGCCGCGAATAAAGGCTTCAACCGCCGCAATACCTTTTTGATCGCTGTGTTGCCAGACGGTGCTCAGCGTCGGGTGGTAACGCTGGCCTTCTTCAATGCCATCAAAACCCAGCACCTGCACATCTTCCGGAATGCGCAGCCCAAGTTGCAACACTTCACGCATCGCGCTTAATGCAATCAGGTCACTCATACACAACAGCGTGTCGGGTCTGGGGTTTAATGCCAGTGCAGCGCGGGCAGCCAGTGCGGCTTGTTGCTGGTTACTTTCCGGAATGTGCCAAATCCGCTCGGGTGCTAAGGTTTGGCCAACATCGCTTAACGCACGTTGATAACCATCGAGCCGGCGGTGAGCGACAGAGCTTTGATTATCCCACAGCGGCGCATCACCGACCGGACGCGTATCCGGCGCGTCAATCAGCCGCAAACCTAACACCGCCACAGTTGAATCTTTGGTCAGCACCTGACGGGCGATTTCATAGGCCGCCTGTTCGTTATCGATATTCACCGACGGCCGGTCGGTTAAATCGCAGTCCACTGTCAGCACCCGCTTGCGGGTCTTTTCCAGTTGAGAAATCAAATCCGTGTTGCGTGGCGCACCATAACAGATAAAACCGTCAACAAAATCAACGATGGCATCAAGGCTCGGCGCACTGCCGGAAAACAGCAGCAGATGGCGTTTATGCTGTTCCAGCGCGTTGGCGACGCCGCGGATAAACTGGCTGGCGACCGGATCGCTGACCATATATTCCAGCGAGTCGGATAAAATCACCGCAATAATGCCGGAGCTGCCTTTACGCAGCGACTGCGCCGCTTTATTCGGACCTTGATAGCCCAACTCGGCACAAGCAGTCAGAATTTTTTCCCGCAGTTGGGCAGAGAGCTGATCAGGCCGGCTGAAGGCATTAGAGATAGTGGCCGTGGATACGCCAAGTTGCTGGGCCACGGTTTTCAGGGTTTGGGTCGGTTTTGGCATAAATGGCAAACAAAATCCGCAATAATCCCCCGTTATACACAAATTCGCGGCGGAAGGACAACAGGCTTAGGTTTTTTTGCCGGATTAATCGACGCGCAGTTTTTCGGTTTATCAGCAATTGACATAGATGTAACTTAAGGTCGCTGCTTTCTGTAGCCAAATAGGCACATAACCGCTTGGCTCAACACCCGCTAAAAACATTTGCACTTTTTCGGCTCTGGCGCAGTATATAAAATCGATACATTGCCGCGGTCTTAGTACCGCGGCGTTTTTGCCGACCAAGCACCAGGAGCCTGTATATGTCAGAGCGTAAAACCGCCAACGATTTTCATCCGGAAACCTTACGTTTATTCGACCGTTATGTGCATGGTGATATCAGCCGACGCGACTTTTTGACAGGCGCGGCGAAGTTTGCGGTGGCAGGCGTCACGGCGTTATCGATCCTCGAAGCCTTAACACCCAATTATGCGCTGGGCCAGCAGGTCAAGCCTGATGACAAAGCCCTGTCCGCCAGCTTTGTCGAATTCCCAAGCCCGCAAGGCAATGGCACTGTGCGGGGTTATCTGGTGAAACCGGCCAAAGCAACAGGACCGCTGCCGGTCGTTTTAGTCGTGCATGAAAACCGTGGCTTAAACCCACATATTGAAGATGTGGCACGCCGCTTCGCGCTGGCCGGTTTTATTGCGCTGGCGCCGGATGCACTCTTTACGCTTGGCGGTTATCCGGGTGATGAAGATAAGGCCCGCGAGTTATTTGGCAAACTAGACCAAACCAAAACGCGGCAGGATTTTATCCAGAGCGTGGCTTATCTGCAGCAGTTGGAAGGTGGCAACGGCAAGGTTGGTGTGGTCGGTTTCTGTTATGGCGGCGGCATCGCTAACTTCCTCGCCACTGAAGTACCAACATTAGCCGCAGCTGTGCCGTTTTATGGCCGACAGGGCGAGTTGGCTAAAGTGGCGCAAATCAAAGCACCATTGCTGATTCATTACGCTGGCAACGACGAGCGGGTCAATGCCGGTGCTCAGGCCTATGACGACGCTTTAAAAGCCGCCGGCAAAGCTGCGCAGAGTTATGTTTACCCGGATACGCAACATGGCTTCCATAACGACACGACACCACGCTACGACAAAGCCGCCGCGGAACTGGCGTGGCAACGCACCGTGGCGTTTTTTCAACAACATCTGAAAGCCTGATGACCCGTTCTTTTGCGGTTGTGCTTTTGTTGACCGGATCGTTTGTCAGATCCGGTGATCAAAACCACATCAGGCAATCGCGGCCGTTTTCTTTGGCTTTATACAAGGCCACATCGGCATCGGCCATCTGCAGGTGCAGGTCTTCCACTTCACCGGCCGGCACATAACGCGCGCCGATACTGACAGTGACTGACACATCAGCATCTGCGGTATGGACGACCTCTGCACTGATCTCAAGCCGCAGATTTTCCAGCAACAGATGCACCATATCGATTTCGGTATGCTCGATCAGCAGCGCAAATTCTTCACCGCCGAGCCGCGCACTGTAGTCGTCAGACCGCAGGCAAAACTGTAGTTTGCGGCCAATCAGCTTGATCACCTCATCGCCGGTGGCATGGCCATAGGTGTCATTGACTCGTTTGAAATGATCGATATCAAGGATCGCCAGCACATAGCCGGTCGGACTGTTTTTCAGCCGGGCGCAATGTTCGATAAAAGCTCTTCGGTTCGGGATGCCGGTCAGCGGATCTGTCATCGCCAGATTCTTCAGCTGTTCCTCGGCGCGCACCCGCGCCTGCTCTTGCTCCACCGCGTAAAACAAGCCGGCCAGCGCATCGCACAGCGGCTGCAAAAACGCCGCATCAGCTGCGCTGTAATCAGAAAACTTATTGGCAAGACCAATCATGCCGACAAGGCCGTCTTTGAGCATGATCGGCAGGCCAAGAAACCGGAAAATCTTCGGATATCCGCCCGGCGCGCCCTCAGCGGCAGGATGACTGGCCGGCTCGTTGCTGATGAGCAGTGTCTGACTGCTGATCACTTTGCCAAACAGGTTATCGAAGCTGTCAAAATACAGCTGGCCCTGCTGATACAACTCCACCAGCTGGCTGCTGCGTTCATTCCAGGATAACTCGGTGATTGCATGAATAAACAAACTCTGCTGCCCGTTATGAGGCAGCATCTGGCCGATAAAAGCGAACTGGCTGTCGGCGATCTCAGTCAATTCGGCCAGCACTTCACGACAAGCCTCTGACAAATCACCGGTCCGCAGATAAATCGCCTGCGCTTTATTAATAAAACTCAGCAATTGGCGCTGCTTGGTTTCCAGCAACTCCGCTTCTTTTTTGGCGGTGATATCGCGATGCGTACCGGCCAGGCGAACCGGTTGCTGCTGACTGTCGCGCGTCACAACTTTGCCGTAAGTTTCAATCCAGACCCAGTGCCCGTCCTGATGTTTCATCCGGTAAACGGTATTAAATACAGGGGTTTGTCCATCCAGATGACGTTGTAGTTCGGCATCGAGGCCAGCCTGATCGGCCGGATGGATCAGCTGGCGCCAGAACAGGCTGCTGCTATCAAACAATTCGTAGTCCAGCCCGAGCATTTCACACCAGCGCCGGTTCACTTTGCTGACATCCGACTGAATATTCCAATCCCAGGTCCCAAGGCCGGATGCATCTAATAACAAGCGCATCTGTTGATTGGTTTCGGTCAGTTTCGACTCGATATAGCGATTGGCCGTGTGGTCAATCAACATCGCATGAATCGCATCGAGCCGGCCGTCTTTGGCGAAAAACGCCCGCGAGATCAGTTTGACCCAGAACAGCCGGTTGTTCGGCGATTTGATCTGAAAATGCGCTTCGGCAGCAGCAACACCACTCTGATGATTGGTCAGCAGGAAATTAAATTCATTGAGACTGGACGGCACAATATAGTCTTCGAGCACCGCTTGTTTTTGCCTGAGCGGTTCTGCCGGCAGGTCAAACAAAGTGTCGATATTGCCGGAAACATAACTCAGACTGAGGCCATGTAAGTTGCGCCATTGCATCAGAACTGCAGGAGACTGTTCCAGCAGGTCTTGCTCCTGCTGCAACAGCTTATGCTGATGCCACAGCGTCAGATAATGCGACACATGCGCACTGACTTTTTCCAGCAATGCAAGCTGCAGGGCGCTGATCGTGCGGGGTACCTGATCGATCACACAGACCGCGCCGACCGGTACATGATTCAGCTGCAGCGGCACCCCGGCATAAAAGCGGATATGCGGAGCACCGGTCACCAATGGGTTCGCACGAAAATCCCGATGTTGGCTGGCATCCTCCACCACCAGCGGCGCGTCCTGCGCGACGACATGGGCACAAAACGCGTCTTCCAGCCGGGTGCGGTCCGCCGACAGACCATAACGGGCTTTAAAAAACTGGAAATCTGCGCCGATCAGACTGACCAGCGCAATAGGCGCATCAAACAATTGCGCCAATGCGGCCAGCAACTGGTTCAGGCTCGGGTCTTCTTCTGCCACCTGCAGCGAGTACTCGGCGATGGTATCTAAGCGCGTTACTTCATTCATACATCAGTCTCTGCATCTGCCTTGATTGTTCAGAGTTGCCACAGAATAATCCTGCGCCTGTCTGGCAAAATTAGCAGTCCGGTCGCCAGTTACCAGTTTTACCGCAACATTTAGTCGTTATTTTTGCCACAGCTATGCGGCCACGCCGATCATGATACGGCATCGCGCCCGCCCCGGACCAAATCGTCGCGGCGTAAATAGACAGTTCATACCGATTTCAGGGTCAACGGAAACACGGTTTATATTTCACGCACTTAGTGAAATCACTAATTTAAACACTGCTAAATCCTGCATTTATCCAAAATTTATCGCGCAGATATCAAGCCGGTGCGTGACAGTTTTGTTGCTTTAACGTTGCGCCGACAGCGTTGTCATTTCAGCCAGCCTGCATGGCTGTCCGGGTCGCACATCCACTTAGCTCAACAATAAAAGATGTCAGAACAACAGGAAACACCACCATGCACGTTTTATCCCGTTTAAACACTCGCCGGACCGGGCTCACGCTCAGCGCCATGGCGCTTTGTATTGCCAGCAGCCTGAGCGCGGCGGAGCAAAGTAGCCGTTATATTGTGGTTCTCAACGGCGGCGCAAAATTCGAAAGCGCTCACCAGCAAGCCGCATTACAGGCACAGCAACAACGCCTGCAACACTTTGCTAGTGCATTGCAGCTGGAGCCGATGCTCACGGTACCGGAGCAAAATCTGATCAGCGTGGAGCTGACGCCGGAGCAATTGTTAAAGGTCAAAGCCAATCCACAAGTG
>JAIXSW010000564.1 GCA_027484495.1 Gammaproteobacteria bacterium | reverse complement strand
CTGACCATAGCTTTGTGGCAGCAGTAACAATGGAAACAACAGCTCGGACAGCCCCAGCCAGCCGAGCACCAGGCCAAGCCAGAGCGGCACCGCAAGCGGAAATGGTTGCTGTGCGAGCAGTGCCGTCAACATCGGCCAGCATAAAGCGGCGAGGCCCGCCAAGATCAGCAGCTGCAATAACCACTGCGCTGCCAGCTGGCCATATTGCTGCCGTTGTTGTAATTGCAGCACCTGTTGATCGAGCTGGATAAACTGCTGTTGGCGCTGCTGCCAATGGCCCGTGGTTAATAAAGTGGTCAGCAATTGCAGATTTTCCAGCAGCAAGCCACGCCGTCGCCCCTGCAACTGCACTTCGGTAGCCGCTTGTTGCACCGGCCCGTCGGCGCCTTTGCGGGAGGCAACCACAATCGACAGCGCAAGGACCAGCAACAGCGCCGTAACCGGCCAAAAGGCGTCGGGCAACAGCATCAATAGCAGAAACAAAAAAGCCGCACTCAGCAAGCTGGCATAACCCAATGGGTTCAACAGCCGCAGCGGCAGCTGGTCCAGCACATCGATATCGGCAATCAGCCGTTGTAAACGGTCACCGCCGGCCAACACGGTATCGCCACTTTGCTGAGCCAGAGAGACAAACACCTGCACCCGCAGCGCTGCCAGCAAACGCAGCACTAAGGCATGCGACAACACCCGCTCGCCATAACGACCGGCCGTGCGCATGATGGCAAACAGCCGGATCAAAGCGCCGGGTCTTAAATAGTTAAAACTGGCGCCAACGCCGGCTGCCGCGGCGGCGCTGATAAACCAACCGGACCAGGCCAACAGTGCCACAGTGGCAAATACGGTCAGCACGCCTAAGCCAAAACTGAAGCTCCAGCCCGCTTTGTGTTTCAGCCACAGATCCCGCAAGCGGATCAACCGGTGTTTTTGTGGCTTCATCCGAACTCCCCGAGTGGCTGCCGCCCGCTAATCTGGCCTTGCTGTAATACCAAAGCACCATCCAGGAAGCTCAGCTGTTGCCACTGATGGCTGGCGATCAGCAGCGTACGGCCGGTACTCAGCCGCGCCAGCAACACCGCCAACTCAGCGGCAGTGTGCTGGTCCAGCTCGGCAAAAGGCTCATCCAGCAACCATAAGGCCCGATCCGCCAGCAACAGCCGCGCCAGACACAGCCGCTGCTGCTGTCCCCCGGATAAGCCCTGCCCGGCTTCCCCTAAGTGATAGTTAAGCGCAGTAGCCACGCCCAGTTCCGCCAGCAACCCAACCTGTTGCAGCGCAGCGGTCAACACAGTATCAGTGGCGCCAGGCAAGGCCATTCGCAAATTCTCAGCCACAGTGCCGGCGAACAATTCCGGGGTTTGCGTCAGATAACTCAGTTGCGACCAAAGCTGTGGCCTGTTGTTGGCTGCAAACTGCTGACCGGCAAACTGATAGTCGCCGTCAAAGTCGGCAAAACCGGCCAGTAATTGTAATAACGAAGATTTGCCACTACCGCTGTCGCCCTGCAGCAGCAAGCGCTCACCCGCCCTGATCTGTAATTGTGGGATCACTAAGCGCGGCTTGGCCTCTGTGCCAAGCCGGATCTGCTGCAATTGGATCAGTGGCGTCTTTTCGCTCGGTAAACTGGCGGAGGACTTACGCTCAGTTGCTGGACTGTCGGCTCGCAGCGATTGCATCGGTAATGACGGCAGCAACCAAAGCGGTTTAAGCGCCAGCGCCGCGGCTTCAGCCTGCGCTTTGGCATGATAATCAGCGCCGAGCTGGCGCAGCGGCTGATAAAACTCCGGCGCCAGCAACAAAATAAACAACGCCGGCGCAAAAGCCACCGGCACTTCACCTTTAGCCCAGGGCAATTCACCCAAAAGTCCAAGGCCTAAATACAACGCCACCAGCGCGATGGCGAGCGAGGCAAACAATTCCAGTACTGCCGTCGACAAAAATGCCAGCCGCAACACTTGTAATGAACTTTGCCGATAGCGCTCTGTGGCATGCTCCAGCTGCGCGGTCGCCTGTGGGATCGCATTGAGCCGGCGCAGCAGCGACAACCCCTGCAAAAATTGCCAGAGCCGAGCGCCCATCCGGCCTAATTCTGCCAGTTTTTCACTGCTGGCTTTGCTGGCCTCACGACCCACCAGAATCATAAAAAGTGGCACCAGCGGTGCGGTGATCAGTAATAACATCCCGGCTAACAAGCTGTGCCAACATACGACGATGGCAATACACAGTGGCGTCCAGATCACCTGAAACAGTTGGGGCCAATAGCGGCTGATATAACCGTCCAACGCATCGATTTGTTCGGTCAATAAGGTCGACAACAAGCCGTCACTGCCAAAGCGTTGCCGCGCCGGGCCTTGCGCCGCCAGCCGGTTCAGCAATTGTTGGCGCAGGTCAGCCCGTAACAAACGACTGCTTTGTTGCGTCAGCCCATCGCGCAGCAGCAAACACAGCTGGCGCAGCACAAAAGCCAGCGCAAACTGCCAGAATAATGCCAAGGGAAATTCCGGCGCTGAAGTTACCGGTGACAGCGCTGCGGCGGGCAGAGCGGCGGGCAGAGCAGCAGCCAGCATGGCGTCAGCCAACAGCGCCAGACACCACATCTGCCAAAGCAACAGCGGCACTGACAGTGCCGCTGCAAACACAGCCAGCAGTAGCCGCGGCCGGTACGGCTGCAGCCACTGCTGTAATAAAGGCCGGGCGCTATTCAGAACAGACTTAGTCAGCGCCTTGCTCCTCTTCCGCGTAGCCGTTCAGTTCCAGCCACATCGCATTGATGATGCCAAAAGAACAGGCCAGTAATACTCCTAAAATCCAGGCGAAATACCACATGATGTTGTCCTTCTATCAATACAAAGAATGGGAGTTGTCACGGATCTGCTGCTCGTTGAGCCGGCCAAACATCTTGATATAACTCCAGATGGTATAACCCAGCACAATAGGCACAAACACACAGGCAACAAAGAACATGATTTTCAGCGTCAGCTCACTGGATGTTGCATCCCACATGGTCAGACTGTGGTTCGGCATCGAACTGGATGGCATGACAAACGGGAACATCGCAATGCCACAGGTCAGGATCACGCCGGCCTGGCCCAATGAAGTCAGCAGGAATGCCAGTGCGCCTTTGCCTGCTTTGCTCAGCAGTCCGCTCAGCGCAAATGCAGCCACGCCTAATACTGGTGCCAGCCACAACAGCGGGTAGCTGGCATAGTTCTGCAACCAGGCCCCACTGCGCACTTCGACGGTTTTGCTGACGGCATTGTTAATCGCATTACTATCCAAAGCGCTGGTAACAACATAACCATCAATGCCGGCATTGAGCCAAACGCCAGCCAGCACAAACAAAGCTGCAGCGCCTAAACCGGCAATGAATCCCACAGTTTGACTACGTTTGAGGATGTCGCCTTCAGTTTTCATCTGCAGATAAGCCGCGCCCTGACTGACAAACATCAGCAAGCTCAGCACGCCCACCAACAGCGCAAATGGGTTTAACAGCGCAAAGAAGCTACCGGTGTATTTGATACGCAGCAGTTCGTCAAAATGGAACGGCACGCCTTGCAACAAATTACCAAAGGCCACACCAAAAATGATCGGCGGTACAGCCGAGCCAAAGGTCAGCGCCCAATCCCAGTTGCTGCGCCAGGCCGGATTTTCCAGCTTCGAGCGGTAATCAAAGCCAATCGGACGCATAAACAAAGCGGCCAACGTCAGCATCATCGCCAGATAAAAGCCACTGAATGCGGTGGCATAGACCGGTGGCCAGGCGGCAAATAGAGCGCCACCGGCGGTGATGAGCCAGACCTGATTGCCGTCCCAGTGCGGCGCAACGGCATTAATCATCACCCGTCGTTCCATGTCGTTTTTACCGACCACTTTTAACAACGCACCCACGCCCATATCAAAACCGTCGGTAATGGCAAAGCCGATAAACAGCACGCCAATCAATAACCACCAGATAAATCTTAAAAATTCGTAATCCATGTTACACCTCAGTCGCTTTGCCGGTTTCGAAATCGTATTTGCCGGTATGCAGGCTGGACGGGCCTTTGCGGGCGAAATGCTGCATCAGCCAGACTTCGATAATCAGGAAAATGGTATAGAGCACCGTGATCAGGATCAGACTGGTCCAGATCTCGGCCGGGGTTAACCCAGACGCTGCCATATGGGTTGGCAGGACTTCACCGACCGCCCAGGGCTGACGACCGTATTCCGCGACAAACCAGCCAGCTTCACAGGCGATCCACGGTAATGGCAGACCAAACAGGGCCGCTTTTAACAGCCAGGTAGGTTTCTTTTCCAGCCGTTTCGCGCTGTAGTAGAAACTCAGAGCAAAAATCACCAACAAGGCAAAACCGGCCGCGACCATGATGCGGAAGCTCCAGAACATCGGTGCCACTTGCGGAATACTGCCATCGACTGCCGCCTGAATTTGCTCTGGCGTGGCTTTGCTTGGGTCTTCCGCATAAGCGGTGACTAACAGGCCATAACCCAAGTCCTTTTTCACGCTGTCAAACGCAGCTTTGGTCTCGGCAGAAGTATCGCCGCCGCGCAATAAACGCAATAAGCGGTAGGCTTCAATGCCGTTGATAATGCGGGCGCGGTGCTGCTCTTTTAAGTCTTTCAGACCACTGACCGGCTCATCCAGTGAACGGGTGGCAATCAGACCGAGCGCATAAGGAATTTTCACGGCATAGTCAGTGGTTTGCGTTTCACTGTTTGGCACGCCAATCACAGTAAAAGACGCCGGCGCCGGATGGGTATCCCATTCCGCTTCCACTGCAGCCAGTTTCACCCGCTGCACGTCGCCGAGTTCATAACCGGATTCATCGCCGAGCACAATCACCGACACAGAAGCCGCCAGACCAAAAGCCGAAGCAATGGCAAAACTGCGGCGGGCAAAGGCTAAATCACGGCCTTTAAGCATGTACCAGGCGGAAATCGCCAGAATAAACATCGCGCCTGTGACATAACCGGCCGAGACGGTATGGACAAACTTAACCTGCGCCACCGGATTAAAGATGACTTCGCTGAAGCTGGTCATTTCCATCCGCATCGTCACATAGTTAAATTCTGCACCGACCGGGTTTTGCATCCAGCCGTTGGCAATCAAAATCCACAGCGCCGACAGGTTAGAGCCTAAGGCCACCAGCCAGGTCACGGCTAAATGTTGCACCTTGCTTAACCGGTCCCAGCCGAAGAAAAACAGGCCAACCAAGGTCGATTCAAGGAAAAACGCCATCAGGCCTTCAATCGCCAGCGGCGCGCCAAAAATATCGCCGACATAATGCGAGTAATAGGACCAGTTGGTACCAAACTGGAATTCCATCGCGATGCCGGTGGTCACCCCCAGCGCGAAGTTAATGGCAAATAACTTGCCCCAGAACTTGGTCATATCGCGGTAAATTTCTTTGCCGGTCATCACATAAACCGACTCCATGATCGCCAGTAAAAACGTCATACCGAGCGTCAGTGGCACAAATAGAAAGTGGTACATTGCCGTAAAGGCAAACTGCAAGCGCGAGAGTTCGACGATATCCATCCACCGTCTCCTGTGGGGTTAATTTACTTAATCATTTACTAATGTAAGCGCTGTCTTGCAAAACGGCGACGCTTAACTGCCGGGTTATTGATCAACATCAAATTTGCCATCACCATAGCGCTGGTCCCCTGAGGCTCTGTTGCAACGGAGCTCTGTTGCAACAGAGCCTCAGGCGAAACACGCGGGGATGCAGTCAATCAGCGCCAGACTATTGTCCGCCGCTTGCAGGGTTTAAACCTTGATTAGAATCAAATTGGAGGGGGTAAAAGCGCGTGCTGCGACAATTTGCCACAGCAGCGCTGCACAATCACAACGGCAGTAACACCCGCAGCCGGTAAATCCGGCCGGAATGGACCTCTGGCAACAGCCCATCGGCCAGCAGCTGGTTCTGCAGATAAACCTGTTGCGCAGCGATGCCAGTCTGGCGGCTAAAACTGCACTCGATCACCGCACCGCGAAAACGCCGCGTGACGGTCGCCTGTGGCCAATGCGCTGGCAATTGCGGTGCGATACGCAGCCACTTGCCTTCGCCTTTGAGGCCAAACAGATGTTCAATCAGGCAACGATACAGCCAATGCACAGTGCCGGTATTGAGCAGCTGACTGGAACGACCGGCGGTACGCGGGTATTGCGTAAAAGCACCCCGATAATAATTCGGCAAAAACACCGGAAACTGACCGCGCTGACGCTGATCGGCCTCATCATCAGACGGCAGCATCTGGCGCAGCACCTGAAACGCGCGGTCGGCATCGCCTATCTGATACAAGGCATACAGATAAAAAGCTGCAGCATGGTTATAAACAGAACCGTTTTCGGCCGAACCCGGGAATTTTTGCGTGACCCGGCCAACATCGTCGCGCATCGCCGTATATGCCGGCGCCAGCATCTGCACGCCGAACGGCGTCTGTAGCTGGGCTTCGACCGCCAGCAGCATTGCTTGCTGTTGTGCCGGATTGGCCGCGCCGCTCAGCAGCGCCCAGCTTTGTGGGTTTAAAAAAATCCGGCCTTCCGGATCTTTGCGGATGCCAAACACCACATCATCGTCGGTGATGCCGCGACCATACCACTGGCCGTCCCACAAATATTGATTCACCGCCTGATTAAAAGCGCTTGCTTGCGCCCGGTATACTGCCGCCAGCTCGGTTTCGCCCTGGGTTTCACCCCGATTTTCACAAAGATCGGCCCAGGTATTCAGCGCATAAGCGGCCGCCAGACTGAGCCAGCCCGACACCCCACGGCCTTTGTAGCCGACCATATTCATCGGGTCGCACCAGTCGCCCTGTTCAATGTAACTTAAACAGCGGTCGTCTTTTTTCTGCCAGAGCCAATTCATGGCGCGGTGCAGGTGTTCACGCACAGTGGTCGTGCCGGCAGCGGTTTCCTTATAGCCGACGTGTTCGTCCAGCAAGGACCAGTCGTTGGTTTCATCGAGATAAGCGCGCAGGAACAGCGGCAACCAGACACATTGGTCAGTATGCGGCACCTGATTGATGTATTTGAGCTGCGCATCCGGGTGCAGCAAAATCCCGTCCGGCATTTCACCGCTTTGATGCTGTTGCGACAAGGCGGTCAGCAAGGCGGCTCTGGCCACGTCCGGCGCCAGATACGTCATGCCCATGTGGTCCTGCAGATAATTACGCGTCTGCGGATCTGTGGTCAGCCGGTTCACATCACCATGGTAATAGACCTGGCGCGGTAACCACTGATTGACGAAGTTATCCAGCCCACTGTCCGGTGTACTGATCTGAATGGCCGGGGTGATGGCCGCCTGCTGCGCCCGATACGCCTGCACTGCCGCGGTAAAACCATCGGTGGCGCCTGAAACAGCTGGGCCAAAAAAACGCTGCCGGATGGCGGCGATCTCAGCATGATCTCGCGCCGGACCAAAGACAAAGCGGTACAACTCGGTCGCGCCGGGCGACAGCACCACATCATATTGCAGCGCACAGGCCGGCGTTTCATAGTCGGCGCAGCCGTTCCTGAGCATCGCCGCTGCAACCCCATCCGGTGCCGCCAGCCCACCTTCGCCTTCAAACTGCTGCTGATTGGCCTCCCATGCCAGCGGCGCGCGTTCCGCCAGTAAAAAGGTCTGATCTTTAAAGTCTTTTTGTTTGAAATAATCCGGATATTTCTGATACGGCGTCACGCTGCTGCACACCACCGCCTGCAATGCCGGCTCATAACGCCCGCCCTGATTCATCCAGGACATATAACCGACCGGAAAATAAGGATACAGGCTCAGCCGGCGCGTCGCGGTCCCCAGATTCCGCACTCTGAGTTGCCACAACTCCAGCGGCGCATCCGGCGCCAGGCTCAGCCGCCACTCCAGCCGCAAATCATCACTGAGTTCCAGCTGCCAGCAGATATCCGCCGCGCCAGCGGAAAAAACAAAACTCGCGGCCGGCTTCCGTACCGGTTCATAAGGCACAGACCATAGCGCGCCGCTGTCCTGATCTTTGACATAAACAAAACGGCCCGGATGATGCGCGTAATACGGCTGCTCTGGCTGCATAAAAGTCTTGGCTTCCAGATTCGGCGCATGGGCATATTTGGCCGGCTCCGGCTGCATAAACTGCGCGGTGGCGTAACCACGGCAGTTCAGTTGCACCAGCATGTGTTTATTCCACAAAAAGGCCGTGGCCTGCGGCATGGCGGTGGCACTGAATAACTGATAACGCTGCCCCGCAGCGTCCGGACTCATCAAAGGCATCAGGATTTACTCATTACATCATCTGCATCGACAGCAGGCAGCCCGCGTCGCGCCGAGAGCTCCGCCTGGATCTGGCGCAGCTGCGCTTCGGTCAACGGATAGAACCACATCACAGCGGCAGCGACGAGCGCAACCACACCGGGGATCACCGACATCAGCCACAAAATACCTTGTTGCGAGCCGGCATTTTGTGTCGTATTTGCCACGTATCCGAGTAACGCCAATAACCAACCGATACAGGCTGACGCCAGCGCACCGCCAAGTTTTTGCGAAAAAGTCGCCGCGGAAAACGTCATCGCCGTCGCCCGCCGGCCGGTACGCCATTCATTGTAGTCGGCGCTGTCGGCATACATCGAAAACGCCAGCGGCGACTTGGGCCCCAGCACAAAACCAATCGCCAGATTCAGCGCAAACACCGCACTGATATTATCCGGTGGCACAAAATACAGCGCCAGCGACAACAGGCCAGCCAGACTCATCAGGCCCATCATCAGCGTTTTTTTATCGAAAAACCGCGTCAGCAGCGGCGTCGATGCCGCCCCCAGCGCCAAAGCCAGCATATAACTGGACAGGAACTCGCCGACCAGCTGCGGTTGCTGCAGATAATATTTGAAGTAATACACCGCGCTGCTGGCGCGCAGCGTAATAGTGATCATGATGATCAGCGCCAGACAAAACAGCACCAGCCAGGGTTTGTTGCCGGCCAAATCACGGATATCCTGCCACACCGGCACCGGGGCGCTGCTGACCGGCTGGATGCGTTCGCGGGTACTGGCAAAAGTGCACAAAAATAGCAAAGCTGCAGCGATGCCAAACAAACCCATCGTCAGTTGCCAGCCCAGCACGTCATCGCCCTGCCCCAACCAGGGCACCAGCTTCGGCGTCAGATAAGTCACCAGAATGCCGCCGGTAAAACCACCGATAAAACGGAAACTGACTAGCGTAGTGCGCTGCTGGCTGTCCGCAGTGATGACACCGGACAGCGCGGAATACGGAATATTGATGCCGGTGTAAATCAGCATCAGCAGACTATAAGTGCAATAAGCCCAGATTAATTTGCCGTCGGCATCGAGGTCCGGCGTGGTATAGGTCAACACGCCGGCACCGGCCAGTGGCAACGCCAGCCATAACAAATAAGGCCGGAATTTACCAAAACGGCTGCGGGTCCGGTCAGCAATGGCGCCCATCATCGGGTCGGTAAAGGCATCAATAATTTTGGTGATCAGCATCATTGTGCCGGCGGCCGCTGCCGAAATGCCAAATACATCAGTGTAGAAAATCAGCAGAAACGCTGAGATATTGGCCCAATAGAAGTTAAAGCCGATATCGCCGACGCCATAACCGGCTTTTTCCCAAAAGCGCAGCGGCTGGGCCGCAGGACTGTATGGCTGGGATTGCGAGTCGCTGACTATGCTGTCCGGTGTGGTAGTCATGACAAAAAACCTGATGTGCTGGGCATCGTTAGATCTCCGTTATTTTGTTAGCGCAATCATTCATTTTCTCTGCCTGCCCCAGCGCAAGACCAATTCGCTTTAACTGGTCTGAAAGCGGCAATTGCAGGTCCAGCCACAACACATCGGGTTCCAGCGCTGGTACCTGCATCGTCCTGAGCTGGCTTTGTAACATCGAGGCCGGCATAAAATGCGCCGATCTGTGGCTTAAGCGTTCTGCCAATACCGCCGCCGGGCCATGCAGATAGACAAAAAGCGGGGCCGCAGCGGCAGCACGGATCTGCGCCCGTTGCTGTTGAATAAGGCCCGAGTAACTCAATACGGTCTGCAGGCCTTGATTTTTCTGCTGCTGCAGCTGCTGACACAACAGTTCCACCCACTGCTGCCGCAGCGCCGGCGATAACGGCTGACCGGCCGCCATCATCTGTTTGCCGGCGTCGCTGTGAAAGTCATCGCCTTCCAGATAGGTCCAGCCGAGCGCGCTGGCACAGTGTTGTGCCAGCGTAGATTTGCCACTCCCGGCCACGCCCATCAGGATCAGCGTCTGAACTTGCGCTGTATCGACCATCTCTGTTCTGCCTGTCATACCGCCGGGTTTGCCACTGTCTGACGAGTACTCACCGGTCGCATTGAAGATTGTTGAAACGCTGTTCAGCAGCTTAAATCAGCCAAAATGTTAGCGCAACCATTTTGCTTGCAAGTGGAATTTCTATTAAGGTGTGCAGAGATTTGTTGACCATGTAGCGCAAGCAGGCCCACGCCGATGAACCGTAAACCCAATTTAAAAGACGTGGCTGAACTGGCCGGTGTCAGCGCCATTACGGTGTCACGGGTGTTAACGCATCCGGATAAAGTGGCAGCCAAGTCACGGCAAAAAGTCGAACAGGCAATTGCTGAGCTGGGTTATATCCGCAACCACGCCGCCAGCGCACTGGCGTCTAACCGCTCCGGCGTGCTGGCCGTGATCATCCCGTCGTTGTCGAATATTGTGTTTAACGAAGTGCTGCAGGGTATCTACAGTGCGGTCAAACCGCACCAGTTGCAGGTCATTCTGGGTGATTGTCATTATTCGCCGCTGGAAGAAGAAAAGCTGATCGCCACCTTGTTAAGCCAGGCACCGGAAGGGCTGATCCTGACCGGCACCGATCAGACCGACTATGCCCGAAAACTGCTGCAAAACGCTGGTATTCCGGTGGTCCAGCTGATGGAGCTGACGAATAACCCGATTGATATCAACATCGGTTTTTCCCATTTTGCCGCCGGCAAAGCGATGACTGAACATTTGTTGGCGCGCGGGTATCGTCGCATCGGCTTTCTTGGTGCCCGGATGGACCCACGCACTCAGCATCGGCTGGCGGGCTTTCGCAAGGCAATCGAGGACTGGAACACCGCAAACAACGCTAAAAACTCAGGCGCTGAGCCTAGTTCCGCACGCTGCGAGCCGTATGTCGTCACGACCAGCCAGTCATCTTCGATAAAACTCGGCGGCCAGCTGCTGCAGTCTGTGATGGCCGAATCTGCCGGCCAGTGTGATGCCGTTTTTTGTTGTAATGACGATTTGGCGCTGGGTGCTTTGTTTGCGGCGCGGCAAATGAACCTGCGGATCCCGGCAGACCTTGCCATCGCCGGTTTTAACGACCTCGAAGCCTCAGCGTTAGTCGACCCCGGCATTACCAGCGTCGCTTCCCCCCGGTTTGCTATGGGTCAGCAGGCAGTAGAACTCATCCTGCAAAAAGCCAGCGGCGCTCAGACTGAATTCTCCCCGCTCGACGTGGGTTTTAGCATTATGGTACGCGGCTCGACCTGAGCGCGCCGAGCACAAGCCCTGCATCTTTTTCGCAAAAATATTCACCAAAGTGAAATCCAAAGCCAATCCGGCGTGCATCTAAGTTTCAGCATATTTAACCGGAGAACCCAAGATGCTGAAACTCACTTTATCCCTGCTCACGGCGGCAGTATTCAGCCTGTGCTGTAAAACCGCAGACGCGGCACAGACGTCATATACCGCAGAATCGCTGCATCAAGCACTAAGCGATAAAGACGCAGAATTTTTCCAGCGCGGTTTTAACCAATGTGATCTGGCATACCTGGAAACTACGGTCAGCGCGCAGCTGAAGTTCTACCACGACCGCGGCGGTTTTCAGGACAAAGCGCTGTTTATGCAAAGTGTGCGGCAAAACCTCTGTAGCGACCCGGCGCATAAGCCTATCCGCAAATTGGTTGCCGGCAGCTTAAAGACTTTTCCGTTATACAAAGATCAACAACTCTATGGCGCTATCCAGCATGGCGAACATGAGTTCTATCTGCGCGAGCCCGGCAAAGCCGACCGACTGACCGGCACTGCCCGCTTTACTTCGGTCTGGCTGCAACAAGACGACAACTGGATACTCAGCGACGTGCTGAGCTATGACCATCAAGACCCTGTAGCTGAGGCCCCGAACACTGGTAAAACAGTTACAGAACCGTCCGCCGCCTTGATCGAAACCTTATTAAAACAACATCAGGTGCCGGCGCTTGGGCTTGGTGTGATTAGCCAGGGCAAATTGCAATCAGTGCGCGTGTTTGGTGAATTACAACAGGGCGTGCCCGCACCGGCCAATACGGTGTTTAAAGTGGCGTCGCTGACCAAACCTATTGTCAGTCTGCTGACCTTACGGCTGGTGGCCGCAGGCAAACTGAGCCTCGATGAACCGCTGGCGCGTTATTGGGTAGACCCAGATGTTAAAGCCGACCCACGCCATCTGTTGTTAACGCCACGGCTGGTGCTGACGCATCAGAGCGGTTTTGCCAACTGGCGTTACCTTGAACCCAACAAAAAACTGCAATTTCAGTTTCAGCCCGGTACGCAACATCAGTATTCCGGTGAAGGCTTTGAATACTTACGCCGTGCTTTGGAGCAGAAATTTGGTCAACCGCTGGAGCAACTGGCGACACAATATGTGTTTAAACCGGCCGGCATGACCGATACGCATTTTTACTGGACCGCCGATGTCGACGAGCAGCGCTATGCCCGCAATCACGATGCCAAAGGCCAGCTGCTGCCGCTGGAAAAATACAGCACTGCCAATGCGGCGGCGAACTTGCTGACCACTGTCGAAGACTACAGCAAGTTCCTCGTATTTGTGCTGGCGCAGCAACAAGAGATGCCGGCCTTGTACCAGCAGATGCAGACTATCCAGGTGAAGCTAAAACCCAATAATGGCGTTGGCCTTGGCTGGGAAATCTTCTCCGGCTTCCCCGCTGGAGAATCTCTGTTGCTGCATACCGGCAAAGATCCGGGTGTATCCACCGCCGCGATGCTGTTTCCGCACAGCGGCAACGGTTATGTGATTTTTATGAATGGCGACAACAATGCGCCGGTGCTTGAACAACTGCTGCCGCAGTTGTACCTTGGCGCTGAACTGTGGCAACGAAAGTAAGTACAACAAATGAACGGACAAGAATGGGCAGAGATCCTGGTACCTTTAATTTCCTTCAGCGCACTGGTGGCGCTGCTGGCATTGTTATTGTTGTACAAGTACAAGAAAAAGAAGCTGTTTTTGCAGATGGTCGAACGGACTCTGCACCAGCAGGCACCGCTGCCACCGGAGACTATCCACGCAGTCGCCAACCACTTTTTCTCTGCCAACCGCGACTTACGTAAAGGCATTTTTTTGCTGGTGCTGGCGCTGGCCATTCTGGCCTTTTCGGCTCTTGCCGATTTTCGGCAAAACGGCAATCTGGATTTAAATGATGCTCTGAACGGCATTGCCATGTTGCCGGGGATGCTCGGTCTGGCCTTTTTACTGCTGGCCTGGCTTGACCGCCAGCGGTCGCGCTAAGCCAGCGCTGTGGCAAAACCGCCATCCAACCGACAATCGCTGCAACAGGCATCAGTTGCACAGCTGGTCGCTATCGTGCAGGTGTGTGGCGACAGCGCGGCGTTTAACGAATTGTTTGGCCGGTTTGAGCGCAAACTGCGGGCGTTTTTGTTGTATAAATCCAGCGACAGCAAGTTTGAAGTCGATGATTTAATGCAGGAAACCTATGTGAAGGCCTTCCTGCATATCGGCCAGTATCAGCAACAAGCCGAGTTCTCCACCTGGCTGTTACGCATTGCCATCAATGAGTTATTGCAGGCCAAACGGGCACAAGGCATTTTTGCCCGGCTGAAGCAGCGTTGGTTTCACAGTGAACCAGAAACACAGAGCCATACCGATCTCAGCGCTGAACAGCGCGATGCGGCATCTTTGCTGGCATACCTCAGCGATGTACAGCAGCAAGTGTTTGTCTGTGCTGAATTTTATGGTTATTCACAAAGCGAAATTGCCGAAAAATTGCAATTGCCACTCGGCAGCGTTAAAACCTATATGAAACAGGCGCGTGAAGCGCTCGACAGGATAAACGGCTGATGTTGAAACTGAAATGGCAACAACGACTACGGCTTTGGCTCTGGCAACAACGCCGCTCTCTGGTCCTGAGCGCAGCCAGCCTGCTGGCTGCAATGCTGATGCTGGCCGGCAACGCCATGTTGCTGTCGTTAGTGCCGGCATTGCCGGTGATGGCAGTACCGCTGCTGACTTTGGGCCAGCTCGGCATTGCCGGGCTTTTAGTCACGCTGGTATTGATTGCAGCTGATTAGTCGGGGTAAACCCGCGACAGTCTTGATAAAAAACTGCCGGGAACCGCCGGTTTGCAGTACCATCAGGTTTTTCACGGTATCGTCGGGGAATGGATATGACTCTCTCTCGCTGCTGGCTGCTGCTGTTGTTGTTGCTTGGCGCTGCGCCGGTGTGGGCCAATACCCCTGCCACTGCTGCCGTTGAGCTGCACCATTATGATACTAAGTCTATCGCACGACTGAACAGCGGCGACAGTGACGGCTCTGCCGATATCGACACAAACCTGCTGTTATTTAAAGCCTTAGCCGATGCCCCACCAGTACGCGAAATGCCACTTGCCCGTACTGACTGGATGATGGCGCAAGGTTTGCCGGTCTGTTCACTGAACCGGGTGAAGAATAAAACGCGGGATGCCAAATTTCTGTTTTCACTGCCGGTTAATTTTTACCTCGGTTATCAGCTTTACCAGCATGCCAATACCGACCCTTTACCGGCATCTTTGCTAAACGGCAAAAATCAGATCCGCAGTCTGAAACAGCTGATGCAGCATTATCCGCACAACCAAATTGTCATCCCGAAAGCCTATTCATTTGGTGATGCACTGGACCAGGCGGTCGCTGAAATTCCGGCCCGCCAGATCACGGCCATTTCGACTTCACATTACTACCAGCATTTTGTTGCGATGTTTGAGGCCGGGCGCGCTGATTTTATTCTGCTCTATCCAACTGAAATCCAGGCCCACCTGCAAATGACTCCGGCGCTGCAAGTCCGGCATTATCCGCTCGCGCAGGCACAGCAGTACACCACAGGCCACCTGATGTGTGCGGATACCCTACAAACCCGCGAGTTTGTCCGCCGCGTCGATACGGCCCTGCGTAAACTCTATCGCGACCCGTTATTTGTCGAAGCAAACAGCCGCACGCTAGCAGCAGCAGAAGCAGCACAAATTCGCCGGGCGATTCGGGCGCAAGCTGCGGCCAAATAAACCTTGAGCTTGGTTGGCGCCTCTGCAAACGGCACGGATCTGTGAGCATTCACAATAAAAAACCTTATTGCTACACCGCGAGTCTGGTAAGAAGGTGTATCTTGACACCCAAAAACATGAAATCCCAAGCTGATCGCCCACGCCTTTTCACGGATGTCGTGGTGCAGCAGATGTATATCCCTGATCTGACCGGGCACAGCACAGCGTCACTCCACCTGTGATTTGCTTTTTTTGCGACTTATCACGATGGAACCCTATGAAAAAAATTAACTTCACTCTACCTGCATTATTTTGCGCTTTATTGCTGCTGAGCCGCTTCTGCATGGCTGAACCAACGGAATACGACATTAAAAAAGTCGAGTATAAAAATCTGGTCGCCAAGTTATACCTGCCAAAGACCAGCAAAAAAGTACCTGTCGTCATCGCCTTTGGCGGCTCAGATCCAAGCTGGGGCATGGCGGATGCGAACGGAGAAATGATGGCCAGGAATGGCATAGCAGTGATTGGGTTGGTGTATTTCAAAATGGATCCGTCGTTGCCACCAACGCTGGATCATATTCCGCTGGAATACTTTATCGACGCCATCAACTATGCAGAAACAGTCCCGCAAATTGATGCAGCTAAAATTGGCGTTGTCAGTGGCTCCCGCGGTTCTGAACCCGGCTTTTTAATCTCAATCCTCGACCAACGCGTCAAATCAGTAGTGATCACGACCCCAAGTCATGTCGCCTGGGGTGGCATGACCACAGCCAGTTCTGCCTGGACCTATCAGGGCAAAGATATCCCGTCGATGCGCTTGCCGGATATCGCAAACGTGCCGCAATTGCAGCGTTTTGCCAAAGCGCTGGAAGACCAGGAACAGGTGCGCAAAGCGATGTTTGCCTTTGAAAAAATCAATGGCCCGCTGTTGTTAGTATCGGCTTCCAATGATCAGATTTGGCCTTCGACTCCGATGTCGAAGCAGATTGTTGATTATCTAAAGGCGAAGCAATTTCCTCATCAGGTAGACCACAAAATCTACCCAACCGGCCACGGGTTCAGCAGCGAAACCGCACCGGAAATTAAGCAGATGATCATTGACCATTTTGTCCGTACGCTGAAAAACTAAACTGTGAGGCAAACTCAAAGACCAAGCCATCGCTGCAGGCAGCGATGGCTTGTTGGTTTTATTGTGTGGCAGCTGCAGCCTTCGGCATCGGCGCTTTAATGCCAATCAATACGGTCAGGCCACCGACGGTGATAAAAGATACGATCCGGCTCAGTGAACCGGCATCGGCCAGGTCCACCAGAAACAGCTTCACCAGCACGACGGCGAGTAAACCAGCGCCGGCTTGCCAGCGCAGCCGGTGCGCCAGCAAATGGCCCCGCAACATCAACGCCAATGCCAATAGCGTCCAACCTATCGACAGCCCCAGCTGCACTTCACTGCTGTGCCAGAGCGGATCAAACTGCCAGGGTAGCTTTAACAACAGTGCAATGGCGCGCACCAGCAACACAGTCGCACTGATAAAAGCCCCTACCGCTAACAGCTGCGTGAGCCGCGGCGCCGGAGATAAAGCACGCTGTATCGCCCGCCATTGCAACCCGGCCACCGCTACCGCGCCCAGCATCACCAGATCTGGTAGATTCAGCAGTGGCCAACCGGTCGCCGGCTCGAGCAGACTCCAACTCCACAGCAGGAGCAACCCGCCAAGCCAGGGCAAAGGCAGCCGCGTTAAAAACAGCTTCGGCGCTGCCGGATGCGGCCAGCGCTGCTGCACCGATAACCACAGGCACAACAACATCGGCAGAGCGACGGCAACAAAAAACAGCGCCAACATCTGCTGATTATCCAGTTGCCAGTTATTCGCGAGATACCGCGCCTGCCACACCACTAAAGCCCCGACCAGCCAGGGCATCGCCAGTAAATACAGCGTCTTCGCTGTTTTGACACGCTGTAACCAGCGATAGTGACAAAACAGTACTAAGGCCAATGCCAGCATGCCGGTCAAAGACAACACCGGCTGCCAGCTGGTGGCGTCAAGCTGACGGACGAATTCGGCGCCATACCAGCAATACAGCAGCGGTAACAGCAGCCAGCCAAAGCGCTGAAACGTTGGTAAAGGCCAGCGTTGATACAGTAATGACGCCAAAAGCAACGACAGCGCCGCAGCAGCAATCTGCGCCGTTAAAGGCTGCGTTACATGACCGTCCAGCTCAGCAAAAAATGCCAGATGCCAGCACAACCAACCGAGGCCAAACCACAACAACGTCAGGCCGTTTTCGCCCGGCAACAGCGGTGTCGCCGCCGGTTTGCGATCGTGACTTAGCGACAGCAACAACAGCGACACCGCCAGCACCAGGATGTTGATAAAATCGCCCTGGATCAGCCACCAGTCACCGGTTTGAACCGGCAATTCACTGGCAAAAGCGACCAGCGCCCCCGTCATCAGCAGATAAGCGCCGGCCCGGCTGGCACGGTTTTGTTGCTGAAAGCCCAGCCAGCACAAACCCGCCGCTTCCAGCGCCCAGCCAAAAGCAGTCCAGCTGGCACCTTGTGAAAATGGCAACACTAACGAGGCGAACAGCAGCGCCAAACCGAGCTGGATCTGACCAAAGCGGCGTAAATCCTCGCGTTGCTGCCGGCGCACCAAACCATACATCGCGGCATAAATCAGCGCATACATCGCCGCACTGAAACTATCGCCCTGACTAAAATGGCTGGTCAGCAACAACTGCTGACCAAAGGATAACAACGGCAGGCCAAACACTAAGCTGCCATCGATAAAACCCCGGCTCTGATGGCCCTGGCGCAGCGTAAACCAATAGCCAATCAGCAGATACATCAGGAAATAAGCGGCGAAAAACGGCTGCACCCACGCATAGTCGGCACTGCGATAATTCAACAATTGCCAGCCGAGTGCGATGCCAAAAGTCGCAATAAAACCGATCCAGTTCAGCCAGCGCCATTGCCGCTGCCAGGCCATCAGCAACACGCCGGCGTTTAACAGGCCGTAATAACTAAACAACGCGACAAACCGGTTGGAGCCGTCCGACGTCAGCAGCGGCACCAAAAAACCGCCGGCTGTGGCCAGGATCGCCAGCGCCTGCGATTGTTGCAGCAGCGCCAGGCCGCTACCGGCCAGTACCGTCAGCAACATCAGCGCAAAGGCCGTGCTGGAATCGATCATCGGGTAATATTTGCAGGACGCAAACAAAGTCAGGTACACCACGGCAAAACCTGCGCCCTGCAAGAGCGCCGCATGATCGCCAAGGCGGCCACGCTTCCACCAGCCAACGCCAATCAGCCCAACCCCGCACAGGCCAATAAACCCCAGCCGCAGCTCCATCGACAACAACCCCTGATGGGCAAAATAGGTGGCGAGAAAACTCAGCCCTAAAAACAATACGGCAAGACCGGCCAGCACCAGTGGGCTGACATTGCGGAACAAAGCCAATAGTGGCTGTAAAACTGACTGGGAGGGAATTGTTGCACTCTGCTGTTGCCAGGCGGCCGCATTGTGGGCGCCCTCCTCCTCGCTGTCGGCCGGTTGAGGACGGTACTGGGCCATGTCTGTTGGCAGCGCGGGTTCGGCAGGACTCGGTGTCGCAGCGGATGCTGTGATCTGTGGTGCGACTTGCTCTGGGACAACTTGCACCGGCGCGTCTGGCGTCAATACGCCCTTTGGATCGGCCCAGGTACCAGACACTGCGTCGCGGCTGGTGCTGGCTGACGCTGTTGCAGCAGATGAAGTCGCTTGGTTAGGCTCATGAGGCTCCGGTTGCGGTGCAGCCGTATTTGGACTGGAGCCCGTCAGCTGGCGGTGCAGCGATGCCACTTGCAGCTGCAAGGCTTCCAGCTGGCGCTGTAATTCAGCCGTCTTGCGCCAGGCATCTAACGCCAGGCCCAGCGCCAGACCAAGGGCCGCACCGCTGAAAGTGTCCCCCTCCAACGCGCCCAGGCTATAACCCGCGATCAAGCCAATCAATGCCCACATACTGTGACGTCCTTGCTACTGACCCGTGGATCCCTACCATAGCACCGGACTTTCCGGTTCAACAAGTAGTCTGGCCGCTTAATTCAAACAATAAAAAAACCCGGCATTAAGCCGGGTTTTTTACAATAAATCAGTAACTTACTCTACAGTCACCGACTTCGCCAGGTTGCGTGGCTGGTCGACGTCTGTGCCTTTGATGATGGCGACGTAGTAGCTCAGCAGCTGCAGCGGGATGGTGTAGATGATCGGTGCGATCAGCGGGTGCACGTGTGGCACGTTGACGACACGCTGCGTGGCGTCTGATTTGAAGTGTGCGTCGGCATCGGCGAACACATACAAAATACCGCCACGGGCGCGCACTTCTTCAACGTTCGACTGCAGTTTTTCCAGCAGTTCGTTGTTTGGTGCCACCACGATGATTGGCATTTGCGCGTCAATCAGTGCCAGTGGGCCGTGTTTTAACTCACCGGCAGCGTAAGCTTCGGCGTGAATGTAGGAAATTTCTTTCAGCTTCAGTGCACCTTCCATCGCGATTGGATATTGGTCACCGCGGCCTAAGAACAACGAATTGTGCTTGTCAGCAAATTCTTCTGCCAGCTTTTCAATGCTGCCAGCCAGTTCCAGTGTTTGTTCTAACTTGACTGGTAATGAGCGCAGCGCTGCAACCATTTCTTGTTGCTGAGCGGCGGTTAAACCATTGTATTTACCAATCGCCAGCGTCAACATCGCGAGGCCAACTAACTGCGTCGTAAAGGCTTTGGTCGACGCCACGCCAATTTCTGCACCGGCACGGGTCATAAAGGCTAAGTCTGATTCGCGCACTAACGAAGAACCGGCCACGTTACAGATAGTTAAACTACCGACATAACCCGCTTCTTTGGCCAGACGCAGCGCCGCTAAAGTGTCGGCCGTTTCGCCAGATTGAGAAATACTGACTAACAAGCTGTTTGGTTGCACGAATGATTTGCGGTAACGGAATTCAGAAGCGATTTCGACGTTACAGGAAATGCCACCTAAGGATTCCAGCCAGTAACGCGCCACCATGCCTGAGTGGTAAGAAGTACCGCAGGCAACGATTTGCACGTGTTTTACTTTCTTGAACAACTCAGCAGCGCCGTTACCGAAGGTTTCATCCAGCACCGATTCATTGCTTAAGCGGCCTTCCAACGTGTTGTTGATGGCATGCGGCTGCTCGTAAATTTCTTTCAGCATAAAATGGCGGTATTGGCCTTTGTCACCGGCGTCATAAGTGGCGCTCGATTCAGTGACTGCGCGTTCTACTTTTTCACCATTTTTGTCATAGACCGCGACGCTGAAACGGGTAATTTCCGCCACGTCGCCTTCTTCTAAGAACATAAAGCGGCGGGTCACTGGCAATAAGGCCAGCTGATCAGACGCGATAAAGTTTTCGCCGATACCTAAACCAATCACCAGCGGGCTGCCTGAGCGCGCTACCACTAAATGCGATGGGTCGGTTTTATCCATTAATACCGTACCATAAGCACCGTTAAATTGTTTTACTGATTTTTGTACCGCGGCCAATAACGAACCGGCGGTTTTGAATTCTTCTTCGACTAAGTGCGCAATGACTTCAGTGTCAGTGTCAGAATTAAACACATAGCCTTTGCTTTTCAGCATTTCGCGCAGCGGGCCATGGTTTTCGATGATGCCGTTGTGCACCACGGAGATTTTGTCAGAGACGTGTGGATGCGCGTTGCGCTCAGACGGCTCGCCGTGCGTCGCCCAGCGCGTATGCGCGATACCGGTGCCGCCAACAGTCGGGTTTAACTTCACCGCGTCGGACAGCTCTTTCACTTTGCCTAAACGGCGGATGCGCTGCAGCTCACCGGTTGGGCTCACGACGGCAACGCCGGCTGAGTCATAACCCCGGTATTCCAGACGACGTAAACCTTCGACCAGAATGTCGACGACGTCACGTTGCGCTACTGCGCCTACTATTCCACACATATTTACTCCGATGTCGTTTGTTCAGTTGAAACAGGGGCACAGATCACCCGGACGCCCTGCTGTTCTATTTGCCTTTTTGCCGTGTCGGGTAACTTGTCGTCTGTTACCAGGATTTTTATCGACGTCCACGGTAGTTCGAGATTATGAATTTTGCGGCCGATCTTATCCGATTCCACCATCACGACCACTTCACGTGCCACTTCCGCCATCACGCGGCTTAAGCTGGTCAGTTCGTTAAAGGTCGTGGTGCCGCGTTGTAAATCGATGCCATCGGCACCAATAAACAGCTGGTCAAAATCGTAGGCCCTCAGCACCTGTTCCGCCAGCTGGCCCTGAAAAGACTCAGACTGTGCGTCCCAGCTGCCGCCGGTCATTAATAACTTGGGTTCGTGTTCGAGTTCACGCAGGCTGTTGGCGATATACAGCGAATTGGTCATCACCACCAGGCCTTGTTTGGTTGACAGCTCCGGCAGTAAGGCTGCTGTGGTGCTGCCACTGTCGAGAATAATCCGGTAATGGTCTTTAATCAGCGCCGCCGCTGCTTTCGCCAGCGCCTGTTTGCGGGCAGAAATTTTTTCAGGACCGGCTTCGCTGATCAGCTCATGCGGCAACTGCACAGCACCACCGTAACGGCGTAACAACAAGCCGTTGTCTTCCAGTGCCGTTAAATCTTTGCGGATAGTCACTTCTGATGTTTCAAACCGCAGCGCCAAATCATCGACACTGACTTCGCCCTGTTCGGCCAGCAAATCGAGGATACTGCGGCGTCTTTGTTGGGTATTGCGTTTATTCATCAGTGTGAGTGCGCTTAAATTTCGGTTTAAGTTTCGTTTCGAAAGATATTCTATCTATTCGAAATATTATTGCAAGCTTTTCGCCTTGCAGGCGTTAATCTGGCCGACGCAGCATTGGCAGCATGATGCGGTAACTCAGCCCCTGACCCGCTTCACTGCGCGCCTGAATACTGCCGTGCAGTTCGACCGTCACCAGATTGTAGATAATGTGGCTACCCAGCCCACTGTAGCCCTGATGACGCTTGGTCGTAAAGAAGGGTTCAAACAATCGTGGCAGCAGTTCTGCCGGCATACCCTGACCATTGTCCTGATATTGGACTAATACCTGTGTTCCCTGCTGGCTGAGCTGCAACCGCACTTGCCGGTCAGACTGCTGTGGTAAAAACGCATGTTGCAGCGAATTCATCACCAGATGTTCCAGTAACCGAGCCAGGATCCCAGCGTCTGCCACCAACACCAGTCCCGGTTGTGGCTGGTAATCGACGGTACAAGACGCTTTTTTCAGCTCGGGTTCCAGCGCCATCAGCACTTCAGCAAAATAGCTGCTGAGTTCCAGCTCACGCACACTGATCGCTGCACGGTCTACCGCGACCTGTTTAAAGCTCTGCACCAGTGCCGCAACACGCTGCGTGTTATTGACCAGCATCTGGCAGGTGGCGGTGGCCCCTTCCAGATAGTCGTTAAACGCTTGTACTGTCAGTCGTTTATCTTGCTGCAGCTGGTTAATCTGCGTCAATTCATGCTGCAGATGGCTGGCGGCGGTGACGCAAATGCCAAGCGGTGTGTTGATTTCATGTGCCACACCGGCCACCAGACCACCCAGCGACGCCATTTTTTCCTGCATCACCAGTTGTTCGCGGGTTTGTTGCAGCCGGTGCACAACATTGGCATTGGCGACCGCAATGGCAATAGTGCTGCATAACGTGCGTAGCAAATCGGTTTGTTCATTTAAAAACGCATACTGTTGCGGGCTTTGCACGGTCAGGCAGCCAATTTGTTCGCCTTTGACACTAAGCGGGAAATACAGCACCGACTGCATGGCCGCCCCGACCAATGGCGTCGGCAGATCAGGCAGATACAATAAAAAGTCCTGCCGCGTACGTGTCTGAATTTCACGTTGCTGGGCAAAACAGACAGCTGCGAGGTTCGACTGGCCCTGCAGCATCAGTTCGAATGGTGGCATCAGCTGGCCATTTTCCACCCAATGACCAAACTCCAGCACCTGCTGCTCGACTTTGTACACGCCGATCGCCAGCACATGGACATCCATCAGGTCGTTCAGGCTGCGGTGTACCAGCAATAGAATTTCCTGCAGATCCAATGACGCGGTAATTTGCCGTGCCACCGTCTGCAGTAATGATAAATCCCGGTATGAGTTACTGAGCGCCTGATGCTGACTTTTCAGTTCGCTGGTGCGCTGGTCTACCACTTTTTCCAGCCACAAGCGCGTTTTACGCTCGTGCCGTAGCCGGTATTGCATGACAAACCAGATCAGGCTCAATGCCAGCAATGCCATCAGCCCTTTAAACCACCAGGTCAGCCACCAGGGCGGCAGAATGTCGATGGTGATCTGATTGGCAGGCTGGCCG
>JAIXSW010000129.1 GCA_027484495.1 Gammaproteobacteria bacterium | reverse complement strand
TAAAACAAGAAACTAAGGCAAGATGCCGATGAGTTTCAATTTCATGAAATTGGAGAATGTTCTAATGAAAACAATGTTTAAAAAAACGCTCGTAGCAGCAGCACTGGCTGGCTTCGGCTTCGCTGCTCAAGCTGCTGACGTAACGACTAACGTCGTTAATATTTCTAAGCAAGGCGCTGTAACTGGCGACCTGACTGCAGGTAACATCGTTGTCGCTTTAGAAGCTGCTTATGCAGTTGGCGATACAGTTACTTTCACTTTCTCTGGCGGTCTGAAAACTGCTCCACTGACAATCACTTCTAGCGGTGTAAACGCAGTTACTTTAGGTCGTACTGGCCAAACAGCGACTACAGTTACTTATCGCGTAACTGAAATCACTGGTGCTGGTGCTGCTCACGGTTCTTTCACTTTTACTGGCGCAACAGCGTTCGTATTCAAAGCAGCTGATGTT
The DNA here is from genome assembly GCA_027484495.1 of Gammaproteobacteria bacterium. Lineage (GTDB taxonomy): Bacteria > Pseudomonadota > Gammaproteobacteria > Enterobacterales > Alteromonadaceae > Pararheinheimera. The sequence goes on along the minus strand of JAIXSW010000129.1, from coordinate 3,550 downwards.
ATTGCTCTGGGTAAAGTGAATGCAACTTTTGGCGCTACACTGGGCAATACTACAAGCCCATTAGACGCTCCAGTTGAGTACAATGCTGATAAAGACCTGACTTCTGGCGCACTGTTCAGCGTTCGCGATCAGTTCGTAGCTTCAATCACAACTGCCAACAAATTCAATGGCGTTTTAGATGTTGCAGAAGACCGTGAAGAATTCACTGACGGTTCTACTGACGTTGTGACCATCACTCTGGCGAACCGCAGCGGTGACACTGGTGCTGTTGCTAAAGGTAACACCACTTTCGTAGTTGGTGGCGATTTTGCATGGGCTGATAGCGCTGCTGTTGCTACTCCAGCTTGTACTGCAGGTGCTGTTGTTGGTACTCCAGCAATCACTGCAACTAGCTACACTTTCACGTGTAACGCTGCAACAACTGGTGCAACTCTGACTCTGAACATCGATCAAGGTGCAGACACTGTTCCAGTTAACCCAACTTCGTTCACTCTGAACGTTGCTCACGGTTACGGTGCAGCTACAGCTTCTCTGGCTCAAGGCCCTCTGGATGCTGGTGCTTGGACTGTAAACGGCGCGATCGTGACTATCCCTTACATGGCTTACGGCACAATCGGCACCAAGACTTTCAGCCAGGTTATCAACCTGACTAACAACGGTTCTCAAACTGGTGCAGTTTATGCTGACGTTTGGGCAACTGATGCTGCTGGCAAGTCAAACCCAATCCTGAAAAACGTTGTGGTTGGTACTACCAATCCAAAAGCAACTCTGAAGCTGGCCGCTGCACTGAAAACTGCAATGGAAGCTAAAGGCTTCAAAGACGGCACAGTAGCTATCCGCTTACTGGCTGACGTTAAAGCTGACTCAGTATCTGTTTACTCAGCATACGTTGATAACGCTACTACTGAGCGTGCAATCGTGAACAACGATTCACCAGTTGTTGCTACTAAAGTAGTAAACGGCGCTCTGTAATATCTAAGCGTATAGAAAACGGGCCTCTGGCCCGTTTTTTTTTGCTGTAATTTTATCATCGAACCAGGCTGTGCGATTTTGCAATTTCAAGCCATTTTCGGACTGATTGCACAGCACAGAATACATTTTTAGATTGTGACTAAATTTATGATTAATAAACACAAATGTCATAAATCGGATCAGTAAAACTAGGTTGTTTCGCCTTTACATCACTCTGCTTGTTTTTCTGCAAAAAACCGCACAAATTAATCTAAATAAGCTGGTGTTTTTATTTTGGTTTGATATAGAATGAACTTTGACAGAATTCAATTTCATTTCAAGCTCAACTCTCCTCGTTGAGCTTTTTTTTTGGTTTTTTTCGCACTCTTGATTAGGCTGTAATGCAGATGAAGAAACAGGGATTTGTGATGCTGTTATTGATGACGGTGTCGCAGATCCTGCAGTTTGGCAGTATGGCGTTTTTGGCACGCTGGTATGCCCCAGCAGAAATCGGCGTGCTGTCTCAATTGACTGCAGTCCTTCTGTTTTTTGCGCCTTGGGGCGCGCTCAGTATGTCGTATGCATTTGTGCTCAGCCAAACAGGTCCGGAGAAATATAATCTGTTGGTGCTCAGCCGGGTTCTCTCTGCCGCTCTTGCTGGCACATTCGTTTGTATCCTGACTTTGCTACCTGCAATGAATGACCTGAATACTTTTCCCATGCTGCTGCTGTTGCCGTTTGCTTTGTATGCGACAGCAATGATTACAGTGTATCAACAGTGGTTTTATAGCTCGCAGCAGTTTTCGCTGCCGTCTTATTTGCTCTTTGTAAGCACGTTCGTATTGGTGGGTGGGCGGTTGGCTATCGGCGGCACTGAACGTGATTATCAAGAGTTACTTTATCTGACACTGCTCGTGCCGATCGGTACTGTGATTTTACTAAGGAGCTACATTGGTATTGAGCGAACGATACCGCGTGGCAACCTAAATGAATTCGTGAATTTGCTCCGTAAGTATCGCCAATTCCCGCTGTTTCAGGCACCACAGCAAGCTTTAAACGCGGTCTCGCAGCAGGCGCCGATTTTGCTGTTTGCGATTTGGTATAGCGCTGAAGTCACCGGATATTATGCGTTGTCTTTAGCTTGTCTTGCCGCCCCGGTCGCCATTCTGAGTAAGGCGCTTGGCGATTGGCTTTATCCTCAGCTTGCACAAAGCTCTGCGAAAAACTTTAGTAAGTTGTTGCTCCATTGGACATTGGGCTTGAGCGTTTTGGGCTTGATCCCATTGTTCTGTTTGCTATTTGCACATCAAGCAATCTTTAGCTGGATCTTCGGCGCTCAGTGGTCGCAGGCTGGCCACATTGCCAGTATACTTGCGCCCTGGTACTTTCTGGTTGCCGTAAATACGCCGGCGCTAAAAGCAATCATGGTGATGCAGGCGCAAAAATATACTTTGTTGCTTAATATAGCGACAACAGTATTAAGAATTGGCGGTATCGCCACTGTTTATATTTTTGGTGCGGACATTATGGTTGCAGTCTGGTGGTTATCAATATGCGGTATTGCCCATAACGCATTAGTGATTGGTGGCGCATTTGTTATTGACCGTCAACGCTCGGGTGCAAACCTTCAGGTAACTTCATGACATCAGCTCTGTTGTTACTGAATCGAACACATTGGCAATATTCTTCGTGTAGAAAATTGGCTTTTAGTGGCCGTATCTTTTATCAACAATCTGAAATATATGCAGAGTCGCTGCTGCAGTTATTAATTAGTGAAGCAGGGGAAATTGACTCTGCGAAAATTGCAGCATTGGGCGGCTTTTTCTCCATTGTGATTCAGCAACCTGACTCGTTCGTTCTTATCACCGACCGGGTGCGAACTCTACCGCTTTTTTATCGTAGATCCGAAAATCAGTTGCTGGTCTCAGACGACTGTACGTCTCTTAGTCACAATATGCTGCTTGATGAAACCGCATGTCGAGAATTTACTTCGCTTGGCTATGTCACTGGGAACGATACGTTATATCAAACGATCAAGCAGGTTCCTGCAGCTGCGATTGTTCGGTTTGACGCAAAAAACACTGTTGAGCAACGCTATTTTGTTTTTAAACGGACTACAGAGCAGAGCACTCAGAGCGAAGCACAACTGATGCAGACACTGCATCGTCTTATGGCATCGCTGCTTGATGAATGTGTCAAATTGGCTGCGGGGCGCCAGATTGTGGTCCCGCTGAGCGGTGGATATGATTCTCGGGCCATTTTACTGTTCCTAAAAAAGACCGGTTATAAAAACATTCATACTTTTACATTTGGAGCGGAATCGAGTCCTGAAATTGCAGTTGCAGGACAATTAGCGCGTGAGCTTGACGTAAGTTGGACGCCTGTGTTTTATACATCCCAAATGTGGCGGGAACTAAGGCACGATACTGAATTCGCCAGATATCTTCAGTTTATTGCCAATGGTGTTTCCGTACCCAATATCCAGGTGTGGCCGGCAATTCGCATTCTATTGCAACAAGGCGTTATTGAACCGAATGCATTGTTATTACCCGGGCACACCGGAGATTTTGTGTCAGGGGGTCACTTGAGTGGGGAGACT
>JAIXSW010000044.1 GCA_027484495.1 Gammaproteobacteria bacterium | reverse complement strand
TCACCTTCCTGTGCGTTCAGACCGTAATAAGTATGCATTAAGTGCTGATCCTTCCATGCGAGTGCTGCACCAAACTGCCAATCACCAATGCGGCTGTGCCAGCCGGTACTGGCTGCCAATCGCAGATGTTGGCCATCATATTGCTGGCTGACATCGTGCCACCAGTTCAATTTAAGATGCAGTCCGGGCAAAAACCAGTTGAGCTGCAGACCAGCATCCAGTGCTAATGGTCTTTTGTCTGCTTGTGCTATAGAAAGTTCTTGTTTCGTCGCCACTTTTTGTACCGGACCTGCCACACCCATATCAGAGATAAATTGTGATTCAAACAGGTTGACGGGAGACCGTCGACGGAAATACCCTTGTTCTTCATTAAAGCGGCTGACCAGGCTGAGTTGCAGGTCAGGTCTGAGTTCCCAGCTATAACCGAGCGTGGCATTATCAAAAAACCAGTGCTCGCCGTAATAACTGAGATCTGGCATCAGCCAGAGTGGAATATTGTGGCCGCCGTGAAGTGGATTGGAACGATAGCCGGCGCCCATGGCCAGACTAAACTGCCATTGCTCGCTGGCGATACATGGTTCCGTTTCGTTGGCGGCCGTGCAGTCGGCTTGTACAGGTGTCGAAACACCCAAAACCAGAATAATTAAGTACAATGCCCGTAACATCATGACCAGAGCCTGTGGTGCTGCAATTGTCGGCACTTTAGCATCGCGGCAGATGTGAGGCAGCAAAAATAACATTGTTTCACAAATTGGCCGGCGAATTGTCACAGAAGCATCCGGTTGTCTTGCATAGACTGGCCCGACGCTTTGTGAATGGAGAAACACAGTGCAAAACGAATTTGATGCACCTGCCCCATGGCGGTTTTGCCGGCTACAGATCATGGCTTTTCTGGTGCTTAATATGCTGGGCTCTTGTGTACATACATCGCCTTCCCAACATGTCAGCCAACCGCAAGTTAATCCGGTGTCCCAGCAGCTCAGCACAAAACCCGCTCAAATCACCGCAAGTAATGCCTGAACCTGGCCTTAGCCAGGTTTTTATGCCGCCAGTTTGCTTGCCCGCAGCAGCCTGTTGTGGCACCTTAGCAGCCTGATGTCAGGTCTGACCGCGCATGGTTTTTTTCGCGCGATTGTGCAGACCCGCGGTAACCTGGCGTTGCAGGCCTATGGGGAATTTTGCGGTATGAAAGGAAAAGCCACTTCGTTTGATATTGCCTATCTGGCGGGCGTGTCACAATCGACAGTATCCCGCGCATTGCGGGATAGTCCGGCGGTCAATCAGGAAACCAAAGATAAAATCTTCGCGATCGCTAAACAACTGAATTATAAAGTCGACAAAAATGCCAGCAATCTGCGTAAACAATGTAGTGGCACGCTGGCGCTGTTGTTGTTTGAAGATCCTACCGTCGACGATTCACAAATCAATCCGTTTTTCTTATCCATGCTGGGCAGCATCACCCGGGCCTGTACCAAACGCGGTCATGATTTATTGATTTCTTTTCAGCAGCTTAGCAATGACTGGCATGCTGATTACGAAGATAGCAAAAAAGCTGATGGCATTATTTTGCTGGGCTACGGCGATTACATCGACTACGAAGAAAAGCTGCAGCAACTGTTAGCTCAACAAACCCATTTTGTCTGCTGGGGCGCGCAGGTCGAGGGGCATCCGGAGTTCACTATCCGCAGTAACAATCGGGAAGGCGGTCGTCAGGCGGCGACGCATTTGTGGGAGCTTGGTTATCGCAGTTTTGCCTTTATTGGCATAGCCTCAGATCACGCGCCGGAATTTTTTGAGCGCTATCAGGGTTATCTCGATGTCCTGGTAGAACATGGTATTAGCCCAGCGGATGTGCCGCAATTTGATGCCATCTCCACAGAACAGGCCGGATACAGTGCGACTCAACAGTTATTTGCCGCCGAACATCGTCCGCGGGCCATTTTTACCGCCAGTGATTTGATCGCAATTGGTGTGATCCGAGCGGTGCAGGCCGCTGGTCTACGCGTGCCGGAAGATGTAGCAGTGGTTGGTTTTGACGATATTCCTATGGCCAGTTTCTGTACGCCGGCCTTAACGACTATTCAGCAAAACACCACGCTGGCGGGGGAAATGTTGGTGGTCAATCTGTTGAAACTGATTGCGCAGGAAAGTATCAGTCAGACTGAAATCGAACCGAAAATGATTGTGCGGCGCTCATGTGGCAGCGCGCAGGTCACCAGTGCTTCCTGATGACCCCGATCAAAACCACCCTGCACCCACGCAACCCGTTCGCGGCGCCCTATCCTTTGGCGGAGCTTGCTCTGCTGCAACCCGGCCTGACCGCGCACCTGAAAACCACGCCTGATGGCAGGGAAACGCTGAACTTTGCTGATCCTGAAGCTGTGCAGCTGCTCAATACTGCGCTGTTACAATGGCAATTTAATTTACAGCACTACCAGATCCCGCCGGGTTATCTGTGCCCGGCCGTGCCGGGGCGGCTGGATTATTTGCTTTACCTGCAGGATTTGCTGACCGACAGCCATCAAGGCAAAAAAGTCCCGGCCAGCGCAGTGCAGCTGTTGGATATTGGCTGCGGCGCCAATCTGATTTACTGCTTGCTGGCGGCAACTGCGTTGCGCTGGCAGGCGATTGGCAGCGATATTGATACAACGGCGCTGGCCAATGCCGAAGTGCTGATCCAGGAAAACGGTCTGCAGCGCCAGATAGGCCTGCGAGCACAGCAGAAGTCACAGGCGATTTTTCATGGCGTGATCCAGCCCGGTGATTATCTGGATCTGACATTATGCAATCCACCATTTCACGACAGTCCGGCTGCCGCAGCGGCGGGCAGTGCGCGTAAACAGCGCAACTTGGG
>JAIXSW010000086.1 GCA_027484495.1 Gammaproteobacteria bacterium | reverse complement strand
CTTGTGCTTTTTCCCGGTCGCAGACCTGACTCCAATCCTCCATCTGTCAGGTTTACAGTGGGGGCTGCTGGCGTTTTGTTGTTTAAATACAATTATTGCCTATGGCGCATTCGCCGAAGCACTGGAACACTGGGAAGCATCAAAAGTCAGTGCGGTGCTGGCAATCACACCACTATTGACCATTTTGTTTGCCAATATGGTGAGCTGGCTGTTTGCGGATGCGGCACCAGCGCAAGCGCTGAATGTCTGGTCGGTCGCTGGTGCCTTATTGGTGGTCGCCGGATCTGCGATCACTGCGTTATCGCCACTGTTAAAACAACATCTTGCTGACCGGGCTTAGTCGCAAATAACCTGCTACCGTATGTCGCTGTGCGGTGACCATGTTGCTGAAGCATAAAAAAAACCGCCATCGGCGGTTTTTTTTATGCAGTGCGACAGACTTATTTGACTGTCACAATCTTACAGGTGTTTGAAGCACCGACAGTTTCCATCACGTCGCCGTGCGTCAGGATCACCAGATCACCGCTTTGCAGACCGGCTGCTTTTTTCACCGCAGCAACGGCTTCATCGGCGATATGGTCGTTGCTGATACCATGGCTGTCAAACGACACCGGATATACACCGCGATATAACGCCATCTTGTTCAGTGTTTTCACATGACGCGACAGGGCATAAATCGGGTGAGACGAGGTGATACGGGACATCAGTTTGGCGGTATAACCCGATTCGGTCAGGGCGATAATCGCTTTGATGCCGGCCAGGTGATTCGCTGCGTACATCGCAGACAATGCAATCGTTTCGCTGATCTCAGTGAAAGTTACATCCATCCGGTGTTTTGACGACAACACTTTTGGATGCTTTTCTGCGCCGTCACACACCCGGCCCATCGCTTTGACAGTTTCGGTCGGATACTTGCCTGCCGCCGTTTCGGCAGACAGCATCACAGCATCTGTGCCATCGAGCACTGCGTTCGCCACGTCCATGACTTCCGCGCGGGTTGGCATTGGACTTTCGATCATGCTTTCCATCATTTGCGTCGCCGTGATCACCACACGGTTCAGCTGACGGGAGCGGGCAATAATACGTTTTTGCTGACCGACCAGCTCGGCGTCACCGATCTCAACACCTAAGTCACCACGGGCAACCATTACAGCATCTGAAGCCCGGATAATATCATCCAGCGTTTCATCATCAGCAACGGCTTCTGCGCGCTCAACTTTCGATACGATCAGCGCTTCAGAACCAGCCGCTCGTGCCAGCTGACGCGCCAGACGCAGGTCATCACCGGTACGCGGGAAGGAGACCGCCAGATAATCCACGTCGATATCCGCCGCTAACGCGATATCGTTTTTATCTTTATCCGTCAGTGCTGGTGCCGACAAACCACCGCCCTGACGGTTGATGCCTTTGTTGTTGCTGAGCTTGCCGCCAACAGTGACTTTGGTCACGATACGGCTGCCTTCGACATGCGAGACCACCAACTGGATGCGGCCGTCATCCAACAGCAATAAATCGCCCGGGAATACATCGCCCGGCAACTCTTTATAATCGATACCGACTTGATTCTCGTCGCCCATACCTTTACCAAGGGCAGCGTCGAGCACATAGTCCTGACCTTCAGTCAGTTCTACGCTGGAATTTTTAAAAGTAGAAACCCGGATCTTAGGGCCCTGCAGGTCGCCTAAGATAGCGACATGTGCACCACAAGCGGCTGCGGCAGCGCGTACCATAGCAGCGCGTTGAATGTGGTCGTCGGCACTGCCGTGGGAGAAGTTAAAACGAAATACTGAAGCACCGGCCTGGATCAATTTTTCAATGGCGGCTTGTGTATTGGTAGCTGGACCCAGAGTGGCGACTATTTTGGTTCTTCTTGGCATTGGCAACTCCTGCCTGTTGATTGGCAAAAACCGGGCGGGTGCCCGGTTCGAACTGGATTAGTTTAATGTAATTAAATTACAGAATATAGCGAGCATCTGAAAAAAAACTACAATTTTAGCCGTTCAACTGCTCCGATCAGCTGTGAAAATCCTTTTTATCAAAGCGGGAGCCACGCAAACTGTCTTTTACTTTCTTCAGATTTTCACGGAATTTGGTACCGCGGCGCAGCGTAAAGCCGGTGGCGAGAATGTCAATCAGCACTAATTGTGCAACACGTGATGCCATCGGCATATACATATCGGTATCTTCCGGCACATCCAGCGACAATACTAATGTACATTCTTTCGCTAATGGGCTGTCATAGGCAGTAATACCAATGACTGTTGCATCGTTTTCACGGGCAATAGTGGCGATATCACAGAGGTTTTTTGTGCGGCCAGTGTGTGAAATACAGACCACGACGTCACCTTCAGCGCTATTGATAGCACTCATCCGTTGCATCACGATGTCATCGAAACAAACAACCGGCACGTTAAAGCGGAAAAATTTGTTCTGAGCATCATGCGCCACAGACGCTGAAGCGCCCAGACCAAAAAACGAAATCTTTTTTGCCTGAGTCAGTACATCAACCGCGCGGTTAATCGTTGGAATATCAACATTTTGCCGAGCGGCATCCAATGCCGCCATCGTTGATTCGAATATCTTGGCGGTATAAGCTTCCGGGCCGTCGTCTTCTTCAACGTGGCGGTTTACATAAGGCGTGCCATTTGCCAGACTTTGCGCCAGGTGCAGCTTAAAATCCGGAAAGCCTTTGGTATCGAGGCGGCGACAAAAGCGGTTCACAGTCGGTTCTGACACATCAGCCATTTTCGCCAGCGCAGCAATACTGCTGTGAATGGTCGTTTGCGGGTTGGCCAGGATCACATCTGCCACTTTTCGCTCTGACTTACTAAAGCTGTTGACACTGTTGACGATTTTTTCCAGCACATTCATCCGCGGTTACCTGCTTGTTATGAGACCTGCGGGGGCAGGTTTATGTAATATTATCTGTAGTCTGACAAGAGCGGCTACATCAAAAGTGATAAATTTACCACATTATTGATGATAGTTGTCAAAGACTGCGTGCAGTCATTGGCTCGTCAATTTCTTTAGTTAAGATGTAATTTAATTACATCTTATTAGGTTTACAAGCGCTTTTCAGTCGGCTAGTATGCGGCTAAGTGTTGTAAAATTACATCTATTCAAGGGTCATTTGCATGACAGCAACAGCACAATCAAACAAAGCCTGTGATTTAATTCTGTTTGGCACCAAAGGCGATCTCGCGCGCCGTAAACTACTCCCTGCCTTATATCAACTGGAACGTGCAGCTTTGCTGCATGCCGATTCGCGTATTATTGGCGTGGCACGGGACGCATTAACGCAGGCCGACTATGTCGAGCTGGTTGAAACCAACTTACACAAATTCATTAAAGAGCCAATCGAAGACGACGTCTGGCAACGACTGAAAGGTAAACTGTTATATGTACAGGTTGACCTGACTAAAGAAGCGGATTATCTGCAGTTAAAAGACGTGACCAATCCGGCGAAACGCATTCCGGTCAGTTATTTCGCCACAGCGCCGTCGTTGTTTGGCAACATTTGTAAAGGCCTTGATGCGGCTGGTTTGTCAGCAGAGCCATCACGGGTGGTGCTGGAAAAACCAATTGGTCATTGCCTGGAATCGTCCAAAGTCATCAACGACGAAGTCGCGCGTTATTTTAAAGAATCGCAGATTTATCGCATTGACCACTATTTAGGTAAAGAAACAGTACTGAACCTATTAGCGCTGCGTTTTGCCAATGCGATTTTCGCTTCGAACTGGGATCACAACGCGATTGACCACGTGCAAATCTCTGTCGCCGAAGAGGTCGGTGTGGAAGGGCGCTGGGGTTATTACGATGATGCCGGTCAAATGCGCGACATGGTACAAAACCATTTATTACAGGTGCTGTCGCTGATCGCGATGGAACCGCCGGCGCGCCTTGATGCGGACAGCATTCGTGACGAGAAGTTAAAAGTATTAAAGGCACTGCGGCCGATTAACCTGCAAAACGTGCAGGAAAAGACCGTGCGCGGTCAATACGCCAGCGGTTTTGTTGCGGGCAAAGCGGTACCGGGTTATCTGGAAGAAGAAGACGCCCGGCCAAACAGTAAAACCGAAACTTTTGTCGCGATCAAAATTGATATCGATAACTGGCGCTGGGCCGGCGTGCCGTTTTATTTGCGCACCGGTAAACGCATGCCGAATAAAGTCAGCGAAGTGGTGATTTGCTTTAAGCCACAACCGCACAATATTTTCCATGAAACTTATAAACAGTTACCTGCAAACAAACTGATCATCCGCTTACAGCCAGACGAAGGCGTTGAGATCCAGATCATGAACAAGATCCCGGGCCTTGGCGAAACGATGCAGTTACAGCAAAGCAAACTGGATTTAAGTTTTGACGAAACCTTTCAGTCACAACGCATTGCGGATGCTTACGAGCGTTTGTTGTTAGAAGCGATGTTAGGCAACCAATATTTGTTTGTCCGCCGCGACGAAGTCGAACAGGCCTGGACCTGGGTTGACGGTATTCTGGATGCATGGCGTATCAACAACGAGCCGCCAAAAGCTTATCAGGCTGGTACCTGGGGCCCTGTTGCTGCCATTTCATTACTGGCGCGTGATGACCGGAACTGGGATGAATAACATGCAGTTGCAGCAATTTACGGATACGCAAGCGCTGAATGCGGCGTTCGCCGCGCAAATCAGCGCGCAGCTACAAGAAGCGATCATCGCGCGCGGTGAGGCTGTGCTCGTCGTCTCTGGCGGCCGCACACCGTTACCATTATT
>JAIXSW010000145.1 GCA_027484495.1 Gammaproteobacteria bacterium | reverse complement strand
GTTGTATCGTCTTTAAAGGTGAGAAGTTTGCCAGCATACGCGGTTGGCTGACTCAGATGCATATTGCTCAGGTCTTGGCGATATTTTTGCTCGCGCCGCTGTTCGGCCAGCTCATCCAACTGTGCCGGAGTAAATTCGATCGGTTCAGGGCATGCGACTCCGGTGCCGGTTGTTTGCATCGAAATCTGTTGTGTCGCAGCATAGGCGCCTGCTGGCTGGCTCATGTCGGAACCGTTGCCGGCAGCAGGGGCAGCTTGTTTTACAGTGTCAGGCAGTACTCCGGGTTGAGGCGGATTCGCCAGTATGACGGGCGTGACGTCCACCTGTGCCGGTGCCCAGACCGCTGACAACGTAACCACGGCAGCAGCGCCAACCAGCACCCCAGCTATAAAAATCATTGGCTTTTGCATCCGAATCCCTTGATTTATCTGTTGTTCTTTCCATGAAACAACAGATTAACGGCAAGGGAACAACAGATGCAAGCGCCTTATAACACCCAAAAATGTGAATACACCTGGCCTTGCCAGTCTTCGATAATCAGCCAGAGTTTGTCGCCGGCTTTGAGCTGCTCCGGTGTGCGCGCATGCACGTGCAGGCCGTGTTTATTACCGTGCAGCAAGCTGCTGTGGTCGCGGCTTAACTGGGCTAAATCCGGCTCACTGTCGCTGACCAGCAAAAAGCCCTGACGGATTTTTTCGGCGCAACCGGCACACCACTGCAGGTAATAGTCTTTGACCCATTCGCCATGATGCGCGTACGGACCGTCTTCACTGAGCGGCATCGCCGTGACTGCATAAGGCCCTAGTTGGGCTTTTGGCAATGCCGGTGGAAATTGTAAGTTCAGCGACTGGTATAAAAACCAAAATGGCAGGATCAGCACCAGACCATTGAGTTTAAACTTGTGCCGCGCCCAAAACTGGCGCAGTCCGTTCTGTTGCTGTGTCATGATCTGGCTCCTGCGCTGCTGTCGATTGTGCCGGCTGGGGTCGATAATGGCTGTGATGCTGTCATGGCTTGTTCAACCCGATGCCGGGCTTCCCGGCCCGCCATGCCGCGGACAGTCCGGCTGCCCCAGATCATAAAACCTGTGATCGCCATTCCGCTGACCATTAAACCAAACACAAACCAGATGGCCTTGGTCCACAGACCGCCAATAGTGCCGTAGTGCAGCGGATCCGCCACCGACATCAGCGTTTCCAAAGTACCCATTTGGGCCGGCACGCGGGTATCGGCTACCTCGCCGGTCCAGGGATTGATCCAGACGTTATAGGAATACTGATCAAACCAAATCGAATCGCCATAACCAGAGATCCGGTAATAATCGCGCGGATGTTCCGGCATCGCGACAAAGGCCGGTTTTAGTTCAGGCAAGAACTGCTGTGCACGCGCGACGGCCTGCGCCAGTGGGACCATCGTCGGAACCTTTTGTAAGGCGTTGCCGTCCGCTACCGGCGCCGGCACATAGAGGCTGCTCAGCGGTTCAACCTCATAGGAAAACTCCACTTCGTTGTGCCACAGCACCGCCTGCACCAGATACCACAAACCGGTCAGTGACATCAGCAATAAAAACCACAGCGACCAGACGCCAGCCAGCCGGTGTAAGTCGGCCAGCATTGTCTTCTTGCCCTGATGCAGCCGCAGTTTCGGCGCGGTAAACGACTGCCAGAATCTTTTGTAGATCACCAGGCCAGTGATTAAAGCGCCCAACATCAGCAACGACATCGCGCTGACCAGGTAATAACCGACGCTATAGCTGTGCTGCCACGGAAATAACAACCAGCCATGCAAACTGCGCATAAAAGAGATGAAGTTGAGGCCGGGGTTAATCTCCTGCACCACACCGGTGTAAGGGTTGACGTAGGCGATGGCAGTCGGCAGCGTTTCTGTGGTGAATATCACTGCAGTCACCAGATAGGGCTCCATCACCATCACTGAAGTGACTGCAGCCGTCGGCTCGGCCTGTTGCACGGCAGCGACCAGTTCAGCGACAGGTTTGGCTGGCAAGTTTTGCGGATTCGGCGCCCGGGCATTTTCATTAAATAACCAGGTCAGTTCATGACTCAGCACCGCAATAGTGCCGGTCAGGCAGACCGCGGTAAATATCAGCCAGACCGGTAACGAACACCAGCCATGTAACTGAAACCAGAGTTTTTGCGAGATTTTCATCGAACTTTACCTGTTACTTGAGCTGTCACTATGCCTGTCACCGGACTGACCCGCGACCGTGCTGTCAGCAAGCATTACCCCAGCAACTGCCACCTGAATGACTGCAGAAACACCAACAACTGCGACGCCGGAAAAACGCCAATGTACCTGATTAATTAGTAAGCCTCAAATATATCTGAGAACTATTCGCGTTAAGATTTGCAAATGATGATTATTAATTCCATTTAAATACAATAGCTTAACTATCACGGAAAAACTTTTCAGTCGAAATCAGTAAAACACTATGTGATAATAATTCTTATTTACGTACTTAACATAGGTTTTTGTCATGTCCAAGTCAGTGGTTACCCCTTTGCAAAACATCCCTGCTGCCACCGGTATCAAGGCCCGGTCATTGCTTGCACTCGCTATCAGTAGTGCCCTGTTGAGCCCGGTTGTGTTGGCTGCGGATGATCGCCCAATCGCAGATGATCGCAGTGTCGAGCGGATTGAAGTCAGTGGCAGTCGCAGCCAAGGCTATCTGGTCAATCAAAACAGCAGCGCTACCAAGCTCGACTTGTCGTTAAAAGACACGCCACAAGCCATCAGCATTTTGTCCGCTGAACAACTGCAGGATTTTGGTCTGACCAATATCAATCTGGCGCTGGACCAGGCGACTGGGGTTAACGTTGAACGCATTGAAACCGACCGGACTTATTACAACGCCCGCGGTTTTGATATCACCAACTTCCAGGTTGACGGCCTCGGCTTACCCTTTACCGGTGGCGGCATCGAAGGCGATTTAGACACCGCTTTGTTTGAGCGGATTGAAGTGATCCGCGGCGCCAATGGCCTGATGTCCGGCGTCGGTAATCCATCGGCAACGGTGAATATGGTGCGTAAACGCCCGGGCAATGATTTCGCCGCCAACGTCAAAGCCAGCTATGGTTCCTGGGCCAACACGCGGCTTGAAGGTGATGTGCAGGGCGCTTTAACTGACGGTCTGAACGCTCGCGCCGTGTTAGTCAAAGAAGACAAAGATTCGTATCTGGACCGCTACAACCACGATAAAACTGTCGGTTATGTCGTGGCGAGCGCAGCACTTGGCGACGACACTCAGCTGACGTTTGGTCACAGCGCACAGGACAGCCAAGGCAATGGCGGCATGTGGGGCGCACTGACGCTGCATTATGGCGACGGCAGCCGGATTGCTTACGACCGCTCGGCCAGCACGTCGGCCAACTGGTCCTATTGGCAGGTCAAAGACAACCGTTCTTTTGTTGAACTGGCGCACCAGCTCAATGCAGACTGGAAACTGGTCACCTCCTACCAGCTGATGAACGTCGATCAGGCCAGTAACCTGTTTTATGTCTACGTCAGTGCACCGAACGGCATTGATCCGAAAACCGGTTTGGGCAGCACCGGTTACGGCAGTTTTTATGGCAAAGCAGAAGACACCCAATTTGGTGACCTGTATCTGCAGGGCAAATTCAGTCTGGCAGGCCGCCAGCACGAACTGGTCACTGGCCTGAATATCGCCGACCGTGAATACACCGATGTGTCGCTGTACGACTTCACCACTGGCCTTGGTTTCCCGGCGATGCCTGCTCTGACAACATGGAATGGCAATACACCATTACCCAGCTTCAAAGACGGCCGCAACGGCAGCGCTGTTGAAGCCGACCAGCGCTCGCTGTACAGCGTGGTGCGCTGGGACCTGGCCGACAGTCTGAAACTGATCACCGGCGCGCGCTGGATTGATGCCGAAGTAGCAGGTTCAGCTTATGGCGTTGACCAAACCACTGAAGATGATGGCTTAGTGCCTTATGTTGGCGCCGTTTGGGACCTGACGCCGCAGGTCAGCCTGTATGCCAGCCATACCGCAATTTTCCAGCCGCAAAAAGAACGCGATGAGAACCGCCAGTTACTGCCGGCAGTAGACGGCAAAGCGCTGGAACTGGGCCTCAAAGCCAGCCTGTTTGACGACAAAGCGCTGTTATCGCTCGCGGCTTTTGATATCGAACAGCAGAATCTGGCGGTATTTGATAAAACGGTATCTGATCCGGTGCAAGGCCTGTATCAGGTTTATCGCAGCGCCGATGGCATCAACAGCAAAGGCATTGAGCTGGAACTGGCTGGTAGTCTGACTGAGCAGCTGCAGTTAAGCGGCTCGTTCACCAGCATCGATATCGACGGCGACGATTTAGTCAAAGGCTACACGCCGGAGCGCGTCGCCAAGTTCGCCGCTGTGTATCAGTTGCCGCAATTGCCGGGTGCCCGCGTTGGCCTGAACTATCGCTGGCAGTCGGCCATTTCGCGTAAACAAGGCACAGTCGCGGCAATCTATGCCAACGCTGGCCAGGATATTGTCACGACACAAGATGCCTATGGTTTACTGGGTGTGATGGCCAGCTATGACATCAATGGTCAGTGGCAGGTACAAGTCAACGCCAACAACCTCACCGACGAAACCTATCTGAACAGTCTGTATTGGGCGCAGGCTTATTACGGCGCACCGGCCAATTACAGCCTGAGCGTCAGCTATCAGTTCTGATTTGGTTGAAACCTGGCGCTGAAAGAAAAGCCCAGATAGTACGGTCTCTGTGAGAACCTCCTCTCACAGAGACTCGCCTATGTTCATCTGGTATTCCCGCCTGTTAGCAGGCCTGCGCGCGAGCGAAGGCCTGCCTTTATTATTGTTACGCCTCTATCTGACCCCGGTACTGTTGCAGGCTGGCTGGAACAAATAACTGCATTTTGCCGACACCGTCGCCTGGTTTGGCAACGCT
>JAIXSW010000090.1 GCA_027484495.1 Gammaproteobacteria bacterium | reverse complement strand
CTGGAAAAAGCGCAATTCACAGACGCATACAACCGTCAGGCAGCAAAAGTGCGTAAAGCACGTACAGCTGGTGTGACAGCAAACGCATAAGCGCCAGCGCTTTCAGAAAAAACCGGTCAGCAGACCGGTTTTTTTTCGTCCGCAGTTTGCTACTGGCGGGTTTCACATAAACTGACAAGCACAAAGCAAGAACTACTCAGACCTGTGATCGGGCGACGATGAACTGTGATAGGCTATTCTGATAACAATTTTGAAACAGACATGGAGGGTTTTGCATGCAACGATCTTCGTTCCGCTTGCGCTGGCAGTTTGGATTTTGCCTGTTAAGTCTGAGTATTCTGGCGGCCTGCGGCGGGGGCGGATCAGACAGCACGCCCACTACACCGCCGACACCACAAAATGTTGCGCCTGTACCGGGGACAAATACATTCCAACTGAACGAAGACAGCAGTCTGCAAGCGCAGCTTAGTGCCAGCGATGCTGACAATGACGCGATGAGCTATCAGCTGACCAGCCAGAGTCAGGCGCAAGGTCTGGTGACACTGCAACCGGATGGCCGCTTTTCATACCAGCCGACCGCTGATTTTGCCGGCGAAGCCAGTTTCTCATTTACTGTCAGCGACGGTAAAAATACGCCAGTCGCTGCCACTGCAAAGCTCAGTATCCAAAACATCAATGACCTGCCAGTGGCTCAGCTGCAGCAGTTTTCCGGCCAGGAAGATGTGGCTGTGAATTTTCAGCTCAAGGCGACTGATGCGGACCAAGACCCGCTGACATTCACTTTGCAAAGTACCACGCCCGCCAATGCTGGTGTCACTGTCAGTCCCGCCGGTGCCATCAGTCTGAAACCGACAGCAAATTTCCACGGCAAAATCGCGCTGCAAATGCAGGTGTCTGATGCCAAAGGTGCTGCAGTGCCATTTCAGGCAGAGATCACGCTGGCGCCGGTCAATGATGCGCCAATATTAACGGTGACAGCACTTCCTGCTCCATTGGATGCCGGGCGCAGTTACCCGCTGCAGTACAGTATTGAAGATGTTGATGGTGATGCTGTTGTATTGAGTAACAAGCAACCTGAGTTATTCCGGCTGGATACGAGTGCGACCAGTGCAGGGTTACAGGTGCTGGCGCGCACCATGGCGCTCGAAACCGAGTTGATCCTGCAGGCGACAGACTCACAAGGTGCCATGACTCAATACAAACAAAAGGTCCTGCTCGCGATCCCGAATAGCAATAACATGGGGCGTACTTTAGTCGGACCAGTACAAAGCAACCGGTTAAATCTGGTCATTGTCGGCGACGGGTTCACCGCTGCAGAGCAACAAAAACTGCGGGAGGCCGCGGTTAAATTCAGCCAGATATTTTTCACCAGTAAAGAAATAGGCACCCACCGTGATGGCTGGAGCCTGCACGTGCTGGATGCGGTCTCTGCACAAAGCGGCGCTGACGATCCATCGACAAATACCAGCGTTGATACGTTATTTGATGGCAACTTTGGCTGCGCCGGTATAGACCGGCTGTATTGTGTCAATAACAGCAAAGTGTTCAGTTACGTTCTGCAGCACTATCCGCAGTTTGATTTTGTACTGGTGGTTGGCAACAGCACAAAATATGGCGGCGCTGGCGGCCGGCTTTCAACTTATACGCTGCATGAAAGCGCGGTTGATGTCGCTATCCATGAACTGGGGCATACCTTTGCCCGCCTTGCGGATGAATATGTCGACGACGCCAATGCGCATTTGTATTTACCGGGGTATTGTGAAAATTGCTTTGCCAACATCACTCAACTGACTGATTTAACTCAGGTGAAATGGCGGTATTGGTTCAGCGATCCGGCCAAAGTGCCAACTCAACCCGGCCAGGCCGGTGTTGGTTTGTTTGAGGGCGGTTATTACAGCAGCAAAGGTTTTTACCGGCCGAAAAATAACAGTTTTATGCTGGCACTTGGCCAGCCTATTGGCGAAGTGAATGGTGAAGCCTGGGTCAATCAGCTGTACCAGAACATTGGCATGTATCACAGCCGTCAGCCGCAACAGCAAGAAGTCGTGCAGGCACGTGGCCAGAATCAGCAGTTTTCGTTTGCGCTGTCGGTTGGCAGCGCTCAGCAAAAAGTGCAGTGGTACCTAAATGGTCAGGTTATGCCGCAGTTTGATAACAAAACCGACATCAGCTGCTGTCAGGACCAACAACAGAATTACCGGATAACCGCCGTGATCACCGATATCAGCGGTTTAATCAAAGCGCCAGCGCTGGTCAGCAAAGAGGTTCAATGGAATGTTCAAATCCAATAAGTTCGTCAAAGTGCTGGGGCTGTATCTCTGTGTTGCTGCACCGTTAAGCGCAGCTGAGTTTTGGGTGGTTAAAGTGGCGTTTGATGCCAATGGCAGCGAAATTCAGCAAATACAACGGGTACAGATCCCTGATGGGCAGCGCAGGACCACACAACTGAGCCAAACCGGCGCTGTGACCGTCAGTCTGAAAAATGCTGACGGCAAAGTGCTACAGCAAGTGTCGATGGATGATCCGCGCATCATCCGGGTGCCGATGCTGCCGGGGTCGGCACAAGGTCATCAGTTTGTCGTGCGTGATAAAGGTGATTTCATGCTGGTGCTGCCGGCCCAACCGGATGCCAGTCTGTTGCAGCTGCAATGGGCAGAAACGCCGGGCCAGCCGGTTCAGGCAAGCAGCCCACAACAACAGCTGTCTTTACAGCAATTTGCCGCTGAACTGCAGTTAAAATAAGCCGTTGTGAGGTTGTGCCGGCAAAACTACAGAATTGACCGTGAGTTGTCGCATACAAATCCGCTATGATAGGCGCCAGAGTCCCAAACCGGCGCCTGTTGCGCCTGATTGATGCGGAGCCTTCGGCATGCGAAGTCCTATCCAGCCGGCCTCATTGCGGCAATTTATCTTATTAAGTTTTTTCCTGGCGTTGATCCCGCTGGCGGTATTGTTATGGCAGAGTAACAGCGCCTTGTCGGATGTCAGCCGGTTTGCTGTGGCCGAGGCGGAGTCTTCGGTCGACAGTGTGAAACGTGCCGAGAATATGCAGAACCTGGTGATCGATATCGAACGGGCAGTGCGCCAGTTCGGTATTTTACGTACCGATTCTTTAAGCACCCTGGCCACTACACATTTAATGAATTATCAGCAGATGCTGCAGCAGGTTTGTCTGGATCTGGACGCGCCGCTGCTGTGCCAGGCGCAGGCAGCGCAAGTCACCACTTTGTTGCAGAATTTTCTGCATGCCAGTAATGAAGAATTATCACCAACCTTGCTGACGCTGCGTCAGCAACAACAGCAGCTGACCGAGCAGATCTGGCAGCGGCTGGAACAGCGGCTACAAACGCAGCAAAACTTTGTCGTGGATGCGCAAAATCAGCTGGCCTGGCAATCGGTGACGCTGGTGGTATTGACCCTGTTGTTGGTGCTGTGGGCGCAAGCGCGGATCGCCTCACCAATCAAACAGCTGGATACGATGATCCGATCTATCGGTCAGGCCAGCCATCACTTTCCGCATGAACAAGTCGTCGGGCCACGCGAGTTAACCGAGCTTGGTGAACAACTGCGCTGGCTGGCGTCACGGCTGCAGCAGCTGGAAGCGTTGCGGCTGATTCTGCTGCGGCATGCTTCCCATGAACTAAAAACACCGTTGTCCAGTATCAGAGAAGGCTGTGCTTTACTGAGTGAACAGCTGGTGGGCCCGCTGAACGCGCAGCAGATGGAAGTGGTGACTCTGCTCAATGGCAGTGCGGACCGGCTGAGTCAGCTGACGGAACAATTGCTGGATTACAACCGGTTGTTACAGCAAGCAAAACCCGAATTTGGCTGGCATGACAGCACGCAGTTATTGGACAGTTGTTTTGCCGATCATGCGTTGTCACTGCAACAGCGCCAGCAATTCATCCAGCTGGACTGTCAGCTGCCGCGGATTTATACCGACGCGATGTTATTTCGGCGTATTCTGGATAATCTGATTAATAACGCGCAGGCCTATGGTGGCGAGGGCAGCCCGGTGTGGGTGATTTTGCGGCCACACGAAAAATTTATGTTATTGGATGTGGCGAATAACGGTACGCCAATCCCGGCAGAGCTCAGAGCCAAGCTGTTTGAACCGTTTCAACGCGGCAAAGCACCCCGTTTTGACGCGGTGCAGGGCTCTGGTCTGGGGCTGTCGATTGTGTCCGATTGCGCGCGATTATTGGGGGGCATGGCTGAGATTGTCGATGTGAATTATGCCGACGTCTGTATTCGTGTCCGCCTGCCTATGGTTGAGGAATAAGTATGAATAAGTGGACCCTGTTTGGGGTGAGTCTGCTGCTGGTCGGTTGTCAGGGTGTGCCGGCGCCATTGCCGGTGATCTTAAAACCAAAACCGGCGCCGGAAAAAGTAGTGGAACTGCCAAAAGAACAACCAGCACCGGTGAAGCCGCAGCTGGCGTTGTTAGATGACGCAGCGACACTGAGTGCCTGGCAAAGTTATCGCGGCGATGTGTTGCAGATGAACAGTGCGCAGCGCGATGCTGTAGCCAAAACTCTGGAAAAAACGCCGGTGGGCGAGTTACAGAGCCTGCTGTTACGCATTCATCCCGACACACCTTATGCCGTGCGGTTTCGGGCGCAAAATCAGCTCAGTGAACAGCTGAGCCGGTTGCCGGCCGGACTCGCAGCGTTGCTGCGCTGGGACTACGCCTTTAACCAGAAACTGCTGGAGTCAGAATCTGCAGTCAAAGCGCTGAGCCGGCTGAATGGTCAGCAGCAGGACAATCTGGATAAACTGCAAAAGCAAAATGCCGATTTACATAAGAAAATTGAGGCCTTGACCCAAATCGAAGCCAAGCTGAACCAGTCAGGCGGAGGTTAACGTGACAGGCACCAACACAGGGAACAATGCCCGTTTATTGCTGGTTGATGATGACCCGAGTCTGCTAAGGCTAATGACACTGCGCCTCGAAGGTGAAGGTTATCAGGTCATTTCCGCCGACTGCGCCGAAACCGCACTGACGCTGCTGGCAAAACATCCGGTCGATGTGGTGCTCAGTGATTTGCGCATGCCGGGCCTTGACGGTATGGCGCTGTTTGATGAAATCGCCAAGCGTAGTCCGGGGCTGCCGGTTGTGTTGATGACGGCGCATGGTTCAATTCCGGAAGCAGTCGCCGCAACACAGCGCGGTGTGTTTGGTTTTCTGACCAAGCCACTGAACAACGTCGAGCTGCGCGATATTCTGCAAAAAGCGGTGAATCAATCCCATGTGCCAAGCAAAGACAGCTGGCGCCAGGCCATTGTTACGCGCAGCAAAACGATGGAACAGGTGCTGGACCAGGCGTATCGGGTGGCGCAACGGGATGTCAGCGTGCTGATCACCGGCGCCAGCGGTACCGGTAAAGAGTTGCTGGCGAACGCTATCCACCAGGCCAGTCCCCGCGCCCGGCGCAATTTTGTCGCGATTAACTGCGGCGCCTTGCCAGAACATTTGTTGGAATCCGAGTTATTTGGTCATGCCAAAGGCGCCTTTACCGGTGCAGTGACCGAACATGCCGGCTTATTTCGTGAAGCCGACGGCGGCACTTTATTTCTCGACGAAATCGGTGATATGCCATTGCCGCTGCAGGTGAAATTACTGCGGGCTTTGCAGGAACGCCAAATTCGGCCGGTTGGTAGTGCCAAGTCTATACCGATTGATGTGCGGGTGATTTCTGCCACCCATCGCGATTTAAAGCAGGCGATGCAGGAACAGAGTTTCCGCGAAGATTTGTATTACCGGCTCAATGTGGTGAACCTGCAACTGCCGACGTTACGTGAGCGGGCTGAAGATATCCCCTTGCTGGCGCGCCATGTGTTGCAGCAAAGCGCAGAACGTCATGGCGTGCAGGTCAACCGCTTTTCTGAAGATGCGATGCAGGCACTGGTCACTGCACAGTGGCCGGGTAACGTGCGCCAGCTGGTGAACGTGGTTGAACAATGCGTGGCACTGACCAGCAATCCGGTGGTCAGCCTGGCACTGGTCAGCCAGGCGCTGGAACAAAACCGCAGTTTCTGGCCAACGCTGAGCGAAGCCCGTGACCAGTTTGAGCGGCAATATCTGGTGCGGGTACTGAAAATGGCCGAAGGCAATGTCACCCGTGCGGCAGAATTGGCCGGCCGTAACCGGACCGACTTCCACAAGTTACTGAAAAAACATGAATTAAGTGCTGCACAGGTATCCGAGCAAGGCGACGATCCGGAATAACGCAGTGATAAGTAATCACGTAGTGAGACAGAAAGATGCACGACAATTTTGAAACCGAACCCGCCGTCCTCAAGGCCAAAATTACCGGCGAAACGGCGCGGATCCACTGGCATGAATTGCAGAAGTTTTATGCCGCCGGCGCGGTGATTGAAGTGGTCGCCGGCCTTGATTTAGTCGAAGTGGCCTATGCCTTTGCCATTGATGACAAAGCGTTGGTAGGAGGCTGGTTACAGGCCGGTCAGGTGCAACGCGTTGAGGACGCCCGTGCCAGCCACTGGCATCAGCAGAGCGCCGAATTATGGGCCGTGGTGGTGTCGCCCTGGGTGTTGGTGCAGGACAAACATCTTCATTAGGGGCTATTGTGCCTTGCTGATGCGGTTTTAGGTCAACAGGCCTCTGGTGTCTGCGCTCTGTCCAACTGGGGCGATGGCCGGTCGGTAGTATTTCCAACTACACTGCAATATCAGCAGTATCGGTGTGGGGAGAGACGTTCGCGATGAGTGAGATCAGGGGCCTGCAAGCCTGGCTGAAATTAATCCTGAACCAGCAAATGCCGGCACTGGATTTGGTG
>JAIXSW010000262.1 GCA_027484495.1 Gammaproteobacteria bacterium | reverse complement strand
GCTGCGGTTTTGCGCTGACCCTACTCTATCAATGGCCACAGCCCTTCTGATGGATCCCACTGGACTTTTGATGAGTTTCTGCGTTATGTTCGCCGCCATACTTCAACAGCTGGTCAAAATATTGGCAACAAAAATGTCTGTGCTACGCCACAATTTATGCCATTTCCTGCTGTTGTTGCTTATCGGCATGTCTTCGCTGCAATCCGCGACCGCGCGTCCTGAACAGGCAAATCCACCGCTTCTTGCGCCCCTCACCACTGAGCAGGGGCTGATCAGCGGTACCATCAATCGTCTGCATATCGATAAAACCGGCTTTTTGTGGCTGGCTACCGACCGGGGACTGAACCGGTATGATGCCTATAAAGTGCAGCAATTGCCTTTGGCCGGTGAAACACAGGTTGAACTGGATATTGCTCAGGTACTGGAGGACAGTCAGCAACGCTTTTTTGTCGCGGCAAAGAATCAGGGGTTGTATCAGGTCGATCTACAGACGTCAGAGGCAGAACTGCTGACGCCCCTGCAGCAACTGGAAAGCGACACTATCCCGCAACTGTTTGATGTGATTGAACAACAACCCGATTTACTGCTGCTGGCGATTAATAAAGCGGTCTACCAACTGCAATTACCCGGCAAACAACTGACGCAGATTTTTGAATTTGATGGCGGTAATAGCCTGATGTCGCGGGTACGTTTGCTGAAAAAGTTTAATCAGTTACTGCTCATCGGCACCACACGCGGTCTCTATGTCTATGATTTAAAAACTCAGCAGCACTGGCAGGTTGCGCTGACCACACAAAGTAATGAACGCGGCGGACAGATAGTCCGATCGCTGGAAGTCGGCCATGATCTGCTCTACCTCGCTATCGGCAATCAATTCTATCAACTGACTGAAGCACAGTTGCGCCAGAGTGCGGCAGCGCCCATTGTCACAGCACCAATTTTAACTGATTTGCAGATTAATAAAGTACTGCCGTACTTCGACAAACTTTTACTTGGCACCACTAAAGGCCTGTATCTGGCCACACCCGGCGTCGCGCAGGCGGAATTACTTTGGCGTTTTACCGATAGCGTGCATGAAGTGGATCAGGACAGCATTACCGATCTGGTCCGCACACCAGATGGCGGCTTTTGGCTGGCCAGTCGATTACAAGGCGCCTATTACTGGCACCCCCGCAGTACGCACTTTAATCATGTCCGACTTGCCATGCCGCCTGCTGAACAGGTGATGTCTGCTCAGCCAGCCGGATACAGCCCCAGAGCGGTTTTGGCGCTGGCCGAAAGCCCGGCGAATCAGCTGGTGCTCGGCACCATCAATGGTTTAAAACGGCTGGATTTGCCGTCAGGCGCTGTACAGGATTTGGCCTACCCGGAGCCGTTACCCGCCCTGTTTTCGCGGATTGTAGCGCGCATTTATCCGGACAACGCTGACAAACTCTGGCTACGAAGTGGCAACTCATTGCATCTGTTCTCTGCCAACAGTGCTGAATTTTTACCGCTACCGCTGCAAGACGGCCAGCAGCAACCGCTGATCCAGCTCCAGGCTGCAGGTCACTGGCGCGACCCTGATGGGGCCTTCTGGTACTACAACGCCGAAGATTATTATCGTTATCAACCCGCTGACGGCTCATTGACGCCTTTCCCTGAGTTAAAACTCGCCGAGCCGACCCATCGCGCAGGTCGTTTCCTCGGTCAGCGTCCAAAGCATCCAGAACAGATTTTTTTCAGCGCATCCGATCGGATTTGGTTGTTTAATCAGCGCGACCGCAGTGTGCAGAAAATCTATGAAGCGATGCCTTATCAGCCAGGTCTTGCCCGCCAGGCCGATAAAATGTGTGTCGATGGTCGCGGTGATCTGTGGTTTACCATCAGTGGCCTGGGTTTACTGGGTTTTGATGGGCAACAGTTAAAACTAAAACATCATTTGCATAAGCAAAACGGTTTACCTAATAACGCCATCTATTCCTGTGAAACTGATTTGAACGGCCAGTTGTGGTTTGCCAGCCAACAAGGTCTTACCCGGCTCGATCCGGCCACGCTGCGACTGGAACCATTCGACAAAAATGATGGCCTGTCCGGCAGCGAGTTCACTTATGCCGCCAGTCTGAAATTGTCCAACGGTAATCTGGCGTATGGCACCAATGCCGGTGTCACCTGGTTTAACCCGGCTGAGCTGGTAGAAACACCGCTAAAACCTGTGATTGCTATTACCCATATCGGCGCAATGAATCAGGCGAAGTCCACGTCGCTGAGCAATCTCAACGGCGCGTCGTTCCGGTTTGCTTATGATAGCCTCGGCATTGAGGTCAGTTTCTCCGCGTTGAATTTCCGTGATAATGACAAAATTCAGTATAAGTTCTGGCTCGAAGGCAACCGGGACATTCGCTTTCCACAGCAACACAACGCCAGTGTCACTTTTCCGCAGCTAGAACCTGGCCTCTATACCTTTCATGTCAAAGCGGTTTCCCCCCACAACGGGCTGGAAAGTGACACAGCAGTGTTAACTCTGCGTATCGATCCGGCGCCCTGGTATTCGCCGGCAGCCCTGGCCAGCTATGCCGTGCTCGCGCTGATCCTGTTATTTTTATGGCAGCACAATCGTTTGGCACAAAAGCGCTTGCTGGCGCAGGCGCATTACAAGGTAAAGGCCAGTGAGCAGCGGCTTAAACAGGCACTGGAAGCTGTCAACAGCGGCGTGTGGGATTATCTGGTGCCTAAAAACAGCATGTATGCCCAGCGTGTGCACGCGATGCTCGGTTACAGCGAAGAGTTAAACCCACTGTCGATGCAACAACATCTGGCCCTAATCCATCCGGACGATCGCGAAAGCTATCAACAGGCCTGGAGTAAGTTTGTCAGTGCACCTGATCGCAGTTTTGATTTTACCTATCGCATGCAGCACAAAAATGGCAGTTGGTTGTGGTTCCGCGATATCGGCAAAGTGACAGAGACCAACAGTAGTCAGGCCTTACGGGTCATCGGCACCTACAGCAATATCACCGAAACACGCGCAACCAAAGAAAAAGCGCGGTTATTTGGCGAAGCCTTCCAGCAAACCCGCGATTGGGTGGTATTGCTCGACCCAGAGCAACGGGTTCTCGCCGCCAACCAGTCGTTTGCCGATGTTTTTGGCAACATGGATGATTATCTCAGCAATCCTCGTGTGCATGAACTGGGCATCAGTCTGAGCAGACGGCGTTTTTACACGCGCCTGCTCAGTGGTATGCAGGCCAATCAGCACTGGCAAGGTGAAGAGCTGGTCTTAAGCCCGGACGGCACCGAGCGCCCCACTCTATTAAATATCAGCGCGGTGGGTGACGACGAGCGGGTCGATTTTTATGTATTAGTGTTCACCGATATCACCGCACAGAAACAAGCCGAAGATGATCTGCGTTATCTGGCGAACTACGATGCGCTGACCGGCTTGCCAAACCGCGCACTGCTGATGGCCCGCATTCTGCACGGTATTGAAACCGCCAAACGGGAAAAACGCTCGCTGGCACTTTGTTTTATCGATTTGGATCGGTTTAAACAGATCAATGACAGTCTGGGTCATGACATCGGTGACTTATTGCTAAAACAAGTCGCGAAGCGTCTGAGCAGCATTTTACGGCTGACTGATACTGTGGCCCGGTTAGGCGGCGATGAATTTGTCGTGCTGTTGGAAAGCTATAAAAACGACGACAATATCAGCCATGTTGCGCGCAAAATGTTGAAATCAATCGGCGAACCGATGCAGCTTGGTGTGCATTCGGTCAGTGTATCCCCCAGTATTGGTATCGCGGTGTATCCGGAAGACGCGGCTGACGCCGGCGAGCTACTGAAACACGCTGACGTTGCGATGTACCATGCAAAAGATCTTGGTCGTAATAACTTCCAGTTTTTTATTCAGGAAATGAATGATAAAGCGCACATGCAACTGGCGCGGGAAACCCGGCTGCGCAGCGCCTGGCAACACAATGAATTCCTGAATTATTACCAGCCGATCTACGACAGCGTGCAACAGAAAATTGTCGGGGTCGAAGTGCTGATGCGCTGGCAGGACAGCGACCGGTTAGTGCCACCAAATGATTTTATTCCGCTGGCGGAAGATTTAAGGCTGATAGTGCCAATGACACAGGCGTTGCTGGTGCGGGCGCTGGCGGATCTGCAGCGCTGGCATCAGGCTGGTTTTCCGCTTTATGTGTCAGTGAATCTGTCGCCCAGCCACCTGGAACAGGAAAATCTGGCTTTGGAAACCGCGGCGTTATTGGCGCAATATCAGTTACCGGCCAGTTGCCTGCGTTTTGAAGTGACCGAAAGTGCGCTGATGCAGGATCACGAAAGTGCCATCGCGACGATGCTGGCGCTGAGTGAATTGGGTGTGCAGCTGGCGTTGGACGATTTTGGCACCGGTTATTCCTCGCTGAAATATCTGAAAGAATTGCCAATAGACGGCATCAAAATTGACCGCAGCTTTGTCAAAGATATCGGTATCGATCGCAATGATGAAACCATTATCGACGCCATGTTGAGCATGGCCAGCAGCCTTGGAATGTATTGTGTGGCCGAAGGCGTTGAGACAGAGCAGCAACTGGCATTTTTCAGCCAGCGTGGTTGTCATTTAATCCAAGGGTATCTTTTTGGTAAACCGATGGCGGCAGATCAACTGATCCACAAGCTGCAGCAAAATTGAACGCAGTGAAGCCCTCCCAACTCTATCTGGCCGCTACCCTATTGTTATTAGCTGAAGCCTGTTTTGCCGGTATCGGCGCACTGGTTAAACTGACCAGTGAATCGGCCAGCCAGGTGCAGGTGGTGTTTTTTCGCAACTTTTTTGCGCTGCTGGTTATGCTGCCGTGGATCTACCTGCAAGGCGTGCAAATACTAAAAACCGACCGCTGGTATTTACATCTGAGCCGTGCCACGACCGGCATCATTTCCATGTACTGTTTTTTCTACGTGATCAGCCAGTTACCGTTAGCACAGGCGATGCTGGTGTTACTGCTCTCGCCTTTTGTCGTACCCATTATTGCCCGCTTCTGGTTAAATGAACGGCCGAGTCGTTTAACGTTGTTTGCCATTGGTTTAGGTTTTATTGGCGTCTTTATTGCGATCCCGGTCAGTGGCGCTCCGGGTAATTGGTTGATGTTGGCGATTGGATTGTTGTCAGCAGTGCTGGTTGCAGTGACGAAAACTACCATCCGTTATATGTCAGATACCGAACCCGCCGCCCGCATCGTGTTTTATTTCTCTCTGCTGACAGCCATTATTTCCTTTATTCCGGTGCCATTTGACTGGCATCCGTTGCCGGCAGTCGCCTGGTGGGCTTTTGCCGGGATGGGCGTATTGGCCGCCGCCGGACAAATGGCCATGACCCGTGCTTATGCCTTAGCACCCGCCAGCGATATCGGCATGTGGACGTACAGCAGCGTAATCTTTGCCGGATTGTTTGGTTATTTGTTCTGGCAGGAGCCAGTGTCAATGGCCTGGTTTGCTGGTGTATTGATTATCTTTTATGCCGGTTATGTCACGAGCCGGCAGCGCTTGTTTTGAGCGCTGCCGGTCTTGCTCAGAACACGCGGTCGTAACTGATGTTTAGCGCATTGGCATCGCCGTAAGTTTGTTTAAACCACTGACCACCACCATCCTGCCAGTGATCCAGCTGTATTTTGACAGCAGCCGCAGAGCTGACGTCAAACCGCACAACGGCAGAGGATAACCGGTGTTTTTCCTGATCCTCGTCTGCGGTCAATTCCAGCGGATTCACTGCATTGATTTTTTGCTGATACAAACCGTGCGTCAAATACCAGGCCCAGCCATCGAGCCTTTTGCCGGTCGTCAGGGTATAAGCCAAATCACGGCCATAGGACTCGGTTCGGTCAGAGAAAAACAACTCAGCGCTGAAAATCCAGTCCTGATAATCCACCAGCCCGGATGCGCCAAACAACATTTGCTCGGCAGGCGCGGACCAGTCTTCATTGTCACTGACCAGACGACTTTGTGTCTCGGACTTCATCAGCATCAGACGGCCTTCAAACCAGTCGCGGTTCATCAGCACTTCTGCGCCAATGATTTTGCGCCAGCGCGTATCGGTTTCACTGTCGATGCCGTTATAAATTTTCATGTAATCATTGTCTTTACGAGTTTCGCTGCCGGCAAAGGTATTGACCAAACCACTCCAGTCACCGGCCTGGAAGCTATGATTCCAGTTGATCCCGTTGTAATTAACCGCTTCCCAGCCATAGGTTTGTGGTGGCAGATGCACCCAAGGGTAAGTGAAGCTGACATCCTGTTGTTCTGAATAGTAAAACAGTGGTAAGCGTTTGCGGCCAACCTGCAATAGATCATTGTCGCCGAGTTGCCAGCCGGCGTAGACCCACTCCAGATTGGGATCCCAGTCACGGGCGCCGCGACTGACCACCTGCGCGGTCAAACTGAGCTGTTCCGACAGCTGTATATTGCCTTGCAGACCCAATTTCGAGTCGGCAGCAAAATCCCAACTGCTGTCAATGACACCCGACTGCGAAAAATCGGAAATCATACAAGGGCAATTAATCCCGACTTCATTTTGTCCCTGCACCGAGCCGCTCAGCGTTTTGCCGGCAGCCAGCGTCATAAACCCACTCCAGTTAAACTCCGCCGCTTGCCCATTACCGGCAAAAAGCGCACATGCAAGCAAAGGCAAGGCCTGCTGCTTAGGATTCAGCCAATTCATGTTGTTTACTCCGGCAATAGTAGAAGGCTAGCTCTGCGACTCAGAACGTTGCCAACACTTTGACTTTATCGGTGACAGATGCTTTGTCGACATAACCAATAACACTGGGATTCTGACTGACCAGTTCCAGCATTTCTGCATCGGTGCTGATCTCTTTCGGTGGTGTGCCTTTGCCGGTAAATACCAGCTTGGACCAATAGGCTTTAATCTGACTGCCGGATTTATTCAGCACCTTCTGATTAAATTGTTCTGTAGTTTTACTGCCTTCTGCCTGACCTAAGGGTAATGCAGCTTTGCCATCCGGGAAGCTTTTACTGCGTCCAAGGTAAATTTGCGCTATGGCTTCAGGATTTAACGCTGCAGCATTGGACGGATGAACAACGACTGCAACTTCGGCGAAAACGGACGCACTGAACAGTGCCAAAGGCACCCAAAGAATTTTCTTCATTTTAAGCTCCACGCTGGCCTTACAACTTTTTTGAAGTGTAGACCAGTATTCTGAACATACTGAACTGAAAGCAAAATTTTACCCAAACGCAAAATCGGCGCACGGCAGCCACCGAATAAGCTGCACAAGGCTGGTACTTGAGCGGGGTGTCAGTTAAAATACGCGCCTTTTTTCCGTCCGACTTTTTACAGGCATATTCTGACCATGAGCAAAAAGCTGCACATTAAAACCTGGGGCTGCCAGATGAACGAATACGATTCATCCAAAATGGCTGACTTACTGGATGCCACTCATGGCTATACCCTGACTGAAGAAGCAGAAGACGCGGATGTTATTTTATTAAACACCTGCTCTATCCGCGAAAAAGCCCAGGAAAAAGTGTTTCATCAGCTGGGCCGCTGGCGCCCGCTGAAAAAGAAAAACCCGAATTTAATCATTGGTGTCGGTGGCTGTGTCGCCTCGCAGGAAGGCGCTGCGATCCGCGAGCGCGCGCCTTATGTCGATATCGTGTTTGGTCCGCAAACGCTGCACCGCCTGCCGGAAATGATCAATGCAGTCCGCGGTGACCGCTCCCCGGTAGTCGATGTATCTTTCCCTGAAATTGAGAAATTCGACCGTTTGCCGGAGCCAAAAGCCGAAGGCCCGACGGCCTTTGTGTCGATCATGGAAGGCTGCTCAAAATATTGTACTTTCTGCGTGGTGCCTTATACCCGCGGTGAAGAAGTCAGCCGTCCGCTGGATGATGTATTGCTGGAGATCGCGCAACTGGCCGAGCAAGGCGTACGTGAAGTCAATTTGCTGGGGCAGAACGTCAACGCCTATCGCGGTGCCACGCACGACAATCAGATCTGTCACTTTTCTGAATTGCTGCGGCTGGTCGCTGCCATCGACGGTATTGACCGCATTCGTTATACCACATCGCATCCTGTTGAATTTACAGATGATATTATCGAAGTTTATCGCGATATCCCTGAGTTGGTTGATCATCTGCACTTACCGGTGCAAAGCGGTTCTGACCGGATCCTGACGCTGATGAAACGCAATCACACGGCGCTTGAATACAAATCAAAGATCCGCAAATTGAAAAAGATCCGGCCAAATCTGTCGATGTCGTCCGATTTTATCATCGGCTTCCCCGGTGAAACGGCGGAAGATTTTGCCCAGACCATGGATCTGATCAGCACCATTGGTTTTGATATGAGCTTCAGCTTTATTTACAGCGCGCGGCCAGGTACACCGGCAGCAGACTTGCCGGATGATGTGTCGGAAGACGAGAAAAAACAGCGTCTTTACATACTGCAGGACCGCATCAACCAGCAGTCGCTGCAGATCGCCCGTAGCATGCTGGGCACTGAACAGCGTATTCTGGTCGAAGGCCCGTCGAAAAAAGATTTGATGGAACTGACCGGCCGCACTGAAAATAATCGGGTGGTGAATTTCGAAGGCACGCCTGATATGATTGGCCAGTTCGTTGATGTCCAGATCACTGATGTGTTTACCAATTCACTGAAAGGTGTGGTGATCAGAACTGAAGCAGAGATGGACCTGCGCCGGGAAATTTCCCCGCAACAAATTATGGCCCGGCAAAACCGGCCAGAAGGCAGCGCCGATACTCTCGGTGTCGCTACCTACCAACCCTGAACACTGGCTGCAGTCGCTGCAGGCCTGAAGTGTTGATAAGTAAGTCCGGTCACCATACCGGACTTTGTTTATCCAGCGATGAGAGAAGGACTTTTGGACAACCCGATCAGCAGCCTAGAATTTAGTTTTACCCCGGCTGACCACCAGCGTCTTGCGATGTTATGTGGCCCATTTGACGATCACCTGCACCAGATTGAACGGCGTTTTCGCGTTCAGATCCAAAACCGCGAAGAAAAATTCCGCCTGCTGGGCCTGACCGAGCAGCTCCCGCTGGTACGCCAGTTGCTGGAGTCCCTGTATCAGGAAACTGTCTCCGCCAACGGTAAAGTACAACCGTTGAGCCCGGAACAGGTTCATCTGAGCCTGAGCAGTGTGGAAAACCCAAGCAGTCTGGTCAGTGTGGATGCGGCGCAGAACGAAGTCAGCATCAAAACCAAAAAAGGGTTGATCAAAGGCCGTAACGCCAATCAAAGCCGTTATGTTGCCAATGTGCTGACCCACGACGTGACTTTTGGTATCGGTCCGGCTGGCACCGGTAAAACCTATCTGGCAGTCGCCTGTGCCGTCGATGCACTGGAAAAACAGCAGGTCCGCCGAATTGTGCTGACCCGCCCTGCCGTTGAAGCAGGCGAAAAACTGGGTTTTTTACCCGGTGATCTGGCGCAAAAAGTCGACCCGTATTTACGCCCTCTGTACGACGCGCTGTTTGATATGCTGGGTTTTGAAAAGGTGGAAAAGTACCTGGAACGCGGCACGATCGAAATCGCACCGCTGGCTTACATGCGCGGCCGTACTTTAAGTGATGCCTTCATCATTCTCGACGAAAGCCAAAACACCACAGTCGAACAGATGAAAATGTTTTTAACCCGGATTGGCTTTAATTCCAAGGCCGTGATCACCGGCGATGTCACGCAGGTCGATTTGCCCCGCGGTCAGTATTCAGGTCTGAAGCATGCCATCGACGTGTTGTCTGACGTCGACGCCTTGAGTTTCAACTATTTCCAGGCCAAAGACGTGGTGCGCCACCCGGTGGTACAGAAAATTGTCATCGCTTATGAAGCGCATGAAAAAGCGCAGGCCGATGCCAAAGCTGCAGCGCGCGCCGCTGAACAAGCGGCAGTGGTGGAAAAAGCCGCCCAGCAGGTCCTTCCTGCTGCGACAGATCCTGTGACTAAACCGGCCCGCCGGCGCAGCAAAGAGGTTTAAATGGCTATTATTCTTGATCTGCAACAGGCCAGCAGCGCGAACGACTTACCCACTGAAGCTGAGTTGCTGCGTTATCTCGAGGCCGCGGTCAGTCCGTTTCAGGCCGATGCGGAGGTCACCATCCGGATTGTTGACGAAACCGAAAGCCAGCAGCTGAATTTCGATTATCGTGAAAAAGACAAACCAACCAATGTGCTGAGTTTCCCATTTCAGTGCCCGCCGGGCATTGAGTTACCCTTGCTGGGCGATTTGGTGATCTGTGCTCAGGTCGTCGCGCGCGAAGCGCAGGAACAACAAAAAACCCTGCAAGCGCATTGGGCGCATATGGTGGTGCATGGCAGCTTGCATTTGCTCGGCTTTGACCATATAAATGACGCTGACGCCGAAGAAATGGAAGCGGAAGAGATCCAAATATTACAGGAACTTGGCTTTGCCAATCCCTATTTGATTGACTGAACATGGAGCTGATTTGAAGTCATGAGTGACGACAATCCACACTCGGGACGCGGTTCTGCCGTAAAATCCTGGCTAGAGCGCATTGCCGCGATTTTTACTGCAGAACCACAAGACCTGTCTGATTTACAAGCCATTATCGCCGAGGCCAATGCCCGCGCGTTGATCGACACTGATACCAAAGGCATGCTGCAAGGCGTGCTGGCCATTTCTAAAATGCGGGCGCGCGATATCATGGTGCCACGCTCACAGATGGCAACTATTGATATTGACCAGCCACTGGAAGAATATCTGCCTATTTTATTGGAAAATAATCACAGCCGTTACCCGGTGGTCAATGAAGATAAAGACCACATCGAAGGCATTCTGATCGTTAAAGATATCCTGCAATATGCGTTAAAGCCGCAGACTGAATGGCAACTGCGCGACATCTTAAGACCTGCGGTCATTATTCCGGAAAGTAAAAGAGTTGATGCACTGCTGAAAGATTTCCGCCAGCAACGATACCATATGGCCATTGTGGTTGATGAATATGGCGGCGTATCCGGCCTCATCACTATCGAAGATATTCTGGAGCAAATCGTCGGCGAAATTGAAGACGAACACGATGAAATCGAAGGCTCTGACATCCGCAAGCTCGGCAGTCATGTATTTTTGGTCAGCGCTTTAACGCCCCTCGATGAATTTAATGAAGCTTTTGCCACTAGTTTTGATGAAGACGAAGCCAGTACCATCGGTGGTATTGTGCTGCATGCTTTTGGTCATATGCCGGTGAAAGGTGAAAGTATCAGCCTCGGCGGCCTGACCTTTAAAGTGAACAAAGCGAACAATCGGCGTTTAGTGCAGTTACAGGTGATTAAGCCAAAAACCGATACAACCACCGACGAATAACGCCAAGCCGCAGGATGAAACCAGTGCGATTAAACATTTCGGCCAAAACCGGCCTGTGGAGCCTGCTGTTATGCGCAGCGGGCCTGTTGAATACTTTTGCTTTTGCGCCTTACCATTGGCATGCCCTGCCGCTGTTCACTCTCACCTTATTGGCGCTGGCCTTACGCCAAACTGAGTCGCCCCGGCAAGCCGCCTGGTTCGGCTGGTGCTATGGCATTGGCTGGTTTGGTCTGGGTGTCAGTTGGGTGCATGTCAGTATCGCTACTTTTGGCGGCATGCCGCTGCTTGCCAGCCTTAGTATTATGGCGGCGCTGGTCGCCTATCTGTCATTGTTTCCGGCCCTTGCGGCCTATAGCGCGGCCCGTTTGGCTAAAAACCGGCCACACCATTGGCCGTTGCTGCTCGCCGTATGCTGGACGCTGAGCGAAAACCTGCGCTCCTGGCTCTTTACCGGATTCCCATGGTTATCGCTCGGTTACAGTCAAACCGATGGCTGGCTCGCTAGTTATGCGCCGCTGATTGGAGAAACCGGCATTAACTTTATTCTGTTGTTGGCCGCCGGCAGCTTTGCGTTGTTATGGCGTTACCAACCGAGCCGTGCGGTGCACGGGCAGTTAGCGGTAACTGTGATGTTGCTGGCGTTGGCACCTGTGCTTGGTCACTGCAAAGGCTGGCAAACGAATGGCGTGCAAGTGCCAGTCGCGCTGGTACAGGGCAATATCCGTCAGGAGCTGCGCTGGGCGCCAGAGCAGGAACTGCCAACGATGAAAAAGTATATGCAACTGACCCGGCCGCAGCTGGCCGAGCGGCTGGTGATTTGGCCGGAAGCGGCTATCCCGCAACTGGAACCCGAAGCACAGGCTTATTTGTTTAATCTGGATATGCTGGCTGCTGAAAACAAAGCTGCGGTGATCACCGGGATCCTCGATTGGAAACGCAATGGCGATGCCTACAATGGCATGATTGTGGTCGGTGATACCGGCATGAAAGGCCAGATCTATCACTACGAAACGCGCAACCGCTACCAGAAACACCATCTGTTACCCATTGGGGAATTTGTGCCGTTTGAACGCTTCCTGCGCGACGTGGCGCCATTTTTTGACCTGCCAAACAGCTCCTTCGCCCGCGGCGAATGGCTGCAGCCGAATCTGCAGGCCAAAGGCTATCAGCTGCTGGCAGCACTGTGTTTTGAAATCGCTTTTCCACGGCAAATCCGCGCCAATTTTACCGATGACACCGATTTTTTATTAACCGTCAGCAACGACGCCTGGTTTGGTGATTCACATGGTCCGTGGCAACATCTGGAAATTGCCCGGATGCGGGCGCTCGAATTTGGCCGGCCTTTGCTGCGTGCCACTAACACCGGCGTGACCGCAGCCATTGGCGCCGATGGCCAGGTGCTGGCACAGTTGCCGCAATTTCAGGATGGCGTGCTGACGCTGGAAGTCCCGTTAACTCAAGGACGTACGCTGTATAGCCGGCTCGGTGACTGGCCGCTGTACCTGTTCTGCCTGCTCACCGGCGTCATGCTGTGGTGGCGGCAACGCCAGCGTAAAGCCCCCGCTACTGCCGCGATGAGCACGCCAGCGCACGCCAACGAGACAGCAAGTCAGACGCCCGCAGCGGCGAGCCCTGAGCATGCAGCAACGGCAGAGACGGCAGAATCACCAGCGAAAGAACGGATTGAGCCTCATTTCTGATCCTCGACCTGCATTCGGTTACCTTTGCTCACAAAGGGACTGCTAATTTAGCAGTCCCTTTTTTCATTCAGCCGTAATACAGTTCCGGCCGGTTAGTCTGCCCACCAAGTCAGTCGGACTTTTCGGAGTATACCTATGAGTAAAATGATGATCGTTGGTTCCATGTTAGGCGCAGCTGCTATTACCGCCTTAGGCGCCGTCGCTACCAACTACAACAGTAATAAAAGTAACCAACCGCAGTGGGTTGAAATCGTCAGCAGCAAAGCGCTGACAGAAACCACAACCGAACCCCAACAACAATGCACCACGAAGAAAATCGCTAAAACCGCGCCGGTTCAGGATCAGCACGAAATCGCTGGTACAGTCATAGGCGCAGTGGTTGGCGGTGTGCTGGGTAATCAGGTCGGTGGTGGTTCTGGCAAAAAACTGGCAACGGTCGCCGGAGCTGCAGCCGGTGGATATGCCGGCAAACAAGTCCAGGAAGACATGCAGCAAAAAGATGTGAGCTATCAAGAGCAACAAGTGTGTAAAACGGTGCAAAAAACAGTCGAGAAAACTATCGGCTATGAAGTGCGTTATCTGCATGATGGCGAGCTGAAGACCACGCAGATCAGTCAGAAACCATCAGGCCGGATGTTATTGCAGGACGGTAAACTCATGACGGTAGAACCCGTCAGTTCGTAACCTGCGTCCGGGTTCCCGGCAGCGCTCTGGCCATCAACAGTTCGTTAATCCTAAAGGCCAAAGCGCTGCTTTTTCTTACTTCAGTTTCATCCGTACCAAGGTGTTGTCCTTGACAATATGGTGGTGATAAATCGCCGCCAGCGCGTGGAGACCGATCAGCGCGTAACCAGCCTCTGCCAACAATTCATGTAAGTCTTCAAAGCTCCCGGCCAATTCTTCATTTGGCGCCAGCAATGCCGGCAATTCGAGTCCCCAGAACGGGATCACTTTGCCCTCAGCCGATAAAATCAGCCAGCCCAACAATGGTAAACCGATCAACAACGCATAGAGTGCCAGATGGACCAACGCCGCCAGTTTGTGCTGCCAGACCGGCGGTACCGGTTCAATCGCCGGGTATGGTTGACGACTGCGAAACCAGAGCCGGGCCACGGTCAGCAGCAATACACTGAGTCCCAGCATGTAGTGCACGGTCTTCATCAAGTCACGCTCAGGACTGCCGCGCTCAAAACTGCTGCGAAACTCCATGGTGCAATACACGGCAATAATCAGCAGAACAGTGATCCAATGCAAAGCAATGGTCGGAAACGAATAACGGGATGTGCTCATCAGTTGGCTCCGTAACACAATGAAAATCTATGCTCAGCATGCAGTATGCGACCGCAGCAAATATTGCGATACCGCAAAGATACCAGCGAATGCTGAAGAAATTCTTAGTTACCAGCGGCCAAAATACTGGTCAATTAATAACATCAGATGATGATTCAGTTCTTCTACCAGCGTGTCGGCGTCCGTCTGGTAACTGCTGCACAG
>JAIXSW010000216.1 GCA_027484495.1 Gammaproteobacteria bacterium | reverse complement strand
GCGGTATCGAGTTACAGCATCAGGCATACTACGGCAATGGTTTCGGTACCATCGTCAACTATACCTACACAGATACTGAAACTGACAAAGATACTTTCACCGACATGAACCCAATCCTGAGCGACAGCTCTCGTCATTCATACAACCTGACTGGTTACTATGAAAACGATC
The DNA here is from genome assembly GCA_027484495.1 of Gammaproteobacteria bacterium. Classification (GTDB taxonomy): domain Bacteria; phylum Pseudomonadota; class Gammaproteobacteria; order Enterobacterales; family Alteromonadaceae; genus Pararheinheimera. The sequence continues at coordinate 3,793 of JAIXSW010000216.1, read as the reverse complement.
TGTTCCAGGTACGTGTTGCTTACAACTGGCGTAGTGAGTACATGATCCGTGAATCAGGTTCCTACGGTAACCGTCTGCATGACGACTTCGGTTCTCTGGACCTGAGCGCTGTGTATCACGCGACGGATTATCTGGACGTGAAACTGGACGTGAACAACCTGCTGGAAGAAAGTTCTAAACAGTTTGGTCACAACAACAAACAAACCAACTTCTCGGGTTTCGCCAAAGGCTTCCCGCTGTATGAATATGAAATGGCCCGCCGTATTTCTTTAGGCGCCAGCTTCAAGTTCTAAGTTATTGATTAGTTGAAAAAAAGGGAAGGAGACTTCCCTTTTTCTTTCTGTGTGAGTGTGGGTCAAAATGCTGTGAAATGCAGTTCCCAGTATTTTGACCCACACTTCTGCAGGACAGGAAACCAAGCCCTTCGCAAAGAGCCCAATCCCTGTCATGCTGATGTTTTTATCATTTGGAGCCGAAGTATGAGCCAACCTGTGGTCGCCCTGCATCCCGCTGTCCATGCCCAAGTGCATTTAACTGAATCCCGTAGCTTTGCTCCATTTGCAAAACAACATCTGTTTCCGGTGTCGGTGCACGAGTTTGTCCGGGCCAGTTCAGAGTTTCCGCTGGTGTTTGTTAAAGACAGCGAAAGTGGTCAGTTCCGCGCTGTGATGTTAACCGGTCTGGTTCCAGGTGAGAATTTGTATGCTACTGCGGCTGTCAGCCCGAATTACCTGCCGCATGCCGTCACGAACTATCCATTGGTATTACTGGCCAATCCGCAGCAGCCGGACCAATTTAGTATTGGCCTGAATACCGCGGCTTCTCAGGTACAGGTCACGGCTGGCGAAGCTTTATTCAGTGAAGGGCAAGAGACGCCTTATCTGACCAAACGCAAGCAACAATTGCTGCAGAGTTTTGAGCAATTACAGATCACTGCTGCTTTTGTCGAACTGTTGCAACAACATGAGCTGCTGCAGCCGCAAGGCTTCCAGTTCGACTTAAAAGGTCAGCAGCATCAACTGAACGGGATTTATATCATCAGCGAAGCCAAACTGAATCAGCTATCTGCGGAAGTCTTTGCTGACTTGCGCCAGCGCGGGTTTTTGCCGGCCATTTATGCACAACTGACGTCGTTGCATCAGCTCAACCGGTTGGCTGCACTGAAAATCAGTCAGTTGGTTTGACGGAGGCGCAGATGGAGCAGATCCGCAAAGTCCTGATCGTCGGTGGTGGCACTGCGGGCTGGTTAGCCGCTTGCCATCTGGCGAAGAAGCTGTACCGGCCAGACGGGTCCGGGGTTGAGATTTGTCTGATCGAGTCGGCCGAGATCCCAACCATTGGTGTGGGTGAGGGCACGGTCCCGGCGATCCGGCAAAGTTTGCAATATCTGGGCATCAGCGAAACCGAATTTATCCGCGAATGTGACGTCACATTCAAACAAAGTATTCAGTTTGTCGACTGGGTGAAAGCACCCGGCCAAATCAGTCCGAATTTTTATCATCATTTATTTGATTATCCGGATCTCGCCACCTTGGATCTGACACCTTATTGGTTGCAGGGCCTGGCCGGTGATTGTTCTTTTGCCGACGCCGTCGCAGTGCAGGGGCGGATAGCTGATGCGGGCTTTGGCCCCAAGACTATGTTGCAACCTGAGTTTCAGGGGCTGACCAACTATGCGTATCACCTCGATGCCGCTAAATTTGCTGCATTACTGACGCGGCATGCCACTGAGAAGCTGGGTGTACGTCATTTATTGGGAAATGTTGGCGCAGTGCGTTTTGCTGACAGCGGCGATATCGCGGCGATCCAGACGGACAGTCACGGTGAACTGACTGCCGACATTTTCATCGATTGCACCGGTTTTCGTGCGTTGTTGATTGGGGAAGCCTGTCAGGTGCCTTTTATCCCGAAAAACGATGTGATGTTTGTCGACCGGGCGTTGGCGGTGCAATTACCTTATCGTGACCCTGAAACGCCGATCCCCTGTTACACCATCGCCACAGCACAGCCAGCGGGCTGGATCTGGGACATTGGTCTGACCGAGCGGCGAGGCACCGGCTACGTCTATTCCAGCCGTTATACGTCCGATGACGAAGCACTTGCGGTGTTGCGTCAATATTTGCAGGGGGATGCCGACCATCTGACACCACGGCGGATTGACATGCAAGTTGGTTACCGGGAAAAGTTCTGGCACCGCAACTGTATTGCGCTGGGCTTGTCGCAGGGCTTTGTCGAACCGTTAGAAGCCACCGGCCTGCTGGTGTACGACGCGACGGCTCGCATGCTGGCTGATTCATTCCCGGCGCATACCGCTGTGATGCCTTTGCTGGCGGACCGGTTTAACCAGCGCGTACGCACCGCCTGGGACAAAGTCATCGACTTTATCAAACTGCATTATTTTCTGTCGCAGCGTGATGACAGCGCGTTCTGGCGCGATAATCGCGACCCGGCCAGTTGCCCGAAATCTTTGCTGGATAACCTGGCTTTGTGGGCGCATCAGGTGCCAACACCTTATGATTTCCACAGCAAGCTGGAAATCTTTAATCTGGAAAACTATCTGTATGTCCTGTACGGCATGCGGTTCGGCACCGATCTGAGCGCCCAACAGTATCGGTTGACGCAGCCTGAGCTGGCAGCTCAGATGTTTGCTTTCTACCGGCATAAAGCGCAGCAATTGCAAACCCAGCTATTGCCGCATCGAGAGTTACTCAAACGCATCCGGCAGTTTGGTCTGCAAAAAGTCTGAAGAGGTCCACAACAATGATGAAATCGATATGCATAGTGGGTGGCGGTTCTTCTGGCTGGATGACAGCGATTTATCTGAACCGATATTTCAATCAGCAGCAGGCGCAAGTGCAGGTGCGTGTTGTTGAGAGTGAAGACATCGGCATTATTGGTGTTGGTGAAGCGACAGTGCACAGCATCCGCTATTTTTTTGCCGCCATGGGCCTCGACGAGACCGAATTACTGGAAGCCACCAACGCCACCTTTAAAACCGGCATTATGTTCAGAAACTGGATGAAACCGGTAGACGGTCAGATGCATCAATATTTCCACCCGTTTGACCAGTTAAAACCACCGATGGATCTGGATATTTCAACCAGCTGGTTACTGGACCGCCGGTTTGAGCTGGAGCGGTTTGATCAGGGTGTCAGTTTATCGTCTTTTCTGATCGCCAGCGGTCATAGCCCCAAAACACCGCAATCGGCACCCTATCAGGGTGTGGTGCCTTATGGTTATCACCTCGACGCGGTAAAAATGGCGCGGTTTCTGCGCAAAAAAGCCATCGAAGCCGGCGTGCTCCATAGTGTCGCGACGGTCAGCGATGTAGTTGTCGCAGACGGAAATATTCAGTCTGTGCAGACAAATCAGGGCGAATTTAGCGCGGATATTTTTATCGACTGTACCGGCTTTCGCGGGTTACTGCTCGATGCATTAAAACCTGACAACTGGCAGTCTTTTACCGATGCGTTGCCTTGTAACAAAGCCGTGGCGATCCAGCGCGAATTGCCTGCCGAACCTAAGCCTTATACCACTGCAACGGCGTTAACCAATGGCTGGGTTTGGGAAATTGATTTGGTCGACCGGCAGGGCACCGGTTATGTCTATGATGGTGCGCGACTCAGTCGCGAGCAGGCTGAACAGGAACTGCGTGATTATTTGGGGCCGGATTCTGCTGTACTGAAATGTACCCATCTCGATATGAAAGTGGGTTGCCGTCAAGAATTTTGGGTGGGCAACTGTATTGCGATCGGTCTGGCGGGTGGTTTTATCGAACCGCTGGAATCGACCG
>JAIXSW010000309.1 GCA_027484495.1 Gammaproteobacteria bacterium | reverse complement strand
GGCAACATCAATTTCGCCAAACCCAATGGCCTCGTGACTTTCACCGACGGCTACATCGGCAGTCCGCACAGCAATCACAAAGACAGCCGTTTTAACAGCATCTTGAATTACAAAGCGGTGAAAGATCACGAAATACGCTTTGAACTTGGCTGGTTCGAACAAAAGCTGACACCGCGTGAGTACAAGAATTTTGGGCCCGGCGTCATTGATGGGAAAACCCCAACAGTCAACGGAACCTTAACAGATTTAACCGGCAGCGATTACATCTATGTCAAGCCGGTCAGCCGCACCAACCGCCACCTGAGTGTGCAGGATATCTGGCAGTTAGCGTCAGATTGGGAACTCACTTATGGTGTTCGTTATGACCATTTCTCTGATTTCGGCTCAACCGTCAACCCACGCGCGGCTGTGGTGTGGAATACCGCACACAATTTAACGACCAAACTCTTATACGGTAGTGCGTTCAGAGCGCCCTCGTTTAATGAATTGTTCCTGCAAAACAATCCAAGTGCGCTTGGCAATCCGGCGCTGGATCCGGAAACCATTGATACAACGGAACTGGTGTTTGATTATCAACTGAACTTTGATAATCACTTAATCCTCAACATGTTTCGGTTCAAAGCGAAAGATTTAATTGATAAAGCGCCAGTCCCTGGCACTTCGTTTTTGCAAACAGCAAACGTCTTTGATCTGGATGGCAAAGGCGCAGAATTTGAATGGACCTATCGACCAGCGGCACTGTGGCGCGTCGACTTCAACTTTGCTTATCAAAACACCGTCAATGCCGCAACAGACCAAAGAGTCGCCAACGCTCCCGGTAAATCGGCATCTTTGCGGCTTTATTATGACTTAAACAGCAACTGGCAAGTGTCGGGCTGGGCACACTGGATTGCTGATCGGCGCAGAGCCACCACCGACACGCGGGCGCCACTGGCTGACTACCAACTGTGGAACTTGGCACTGAATTACCAACCGGGCAGCAGTCCTTGGCGGGTAAAAACCTCAGTGCGAAACCTGTTCGATAAATCAGTATATGAGCCAAGCGGCACCGCTATCAGTAACGATTTCCTGATGGAAGGCCGTAGTCTGCACCTTCAGGTTAGCTATAACTGGCAACTCTGAGATGACTAAAGACTTTGTTTACGCCAAGCAAGCCAGTACACAAATCACCGCAGAAGTCGCGGCGGCAGATAATCCTTATGGAGCGGTGCAGCAACACATTTTCGGCTATGAGCTAGTCGAACTGATGCAAAAGCGCAGCTTTACCGACGTGTTGTATTTATTACTGACCGGCGAGCTGCCAACCGCAGCACAAGCCCAATTACTGACACAGTTACAGATCGCCTTGTGTAATGCCGGCCCTCGCCATCCCGCGACCCGTGCAGTGATGACTGCAGCCATCAGCAAAGCACGGCCAGAACATTTGCTGCCGATTGGTTTACAAGTGCTGGGGGGAGAACGTCAGGGGGCCGCAGCGGTTGCCGAAGCCTGGCAAGCGCTGCAAGACTGTCTGACACAGAATGATTTCCAACCGGCGCAACAGCCACTACCGGCAGGTTTCGGTCAGGTGTATGCCGGCATTGACCCACTTCAGGCACGCTTACTGGCACAGCTCAGCAGTTTGCCGGCCGCAGGCCCGGCCCTGCGGCTATGCGAGCAACTGCAGTCGCATTGGCAGTCGCTGCAGCAAGGCATCTTAGACGTCGGTTTATGTGCGGCCTGTTGTTTAGATTTGGGTATCGGTAAACGCGAAAGCATTGGGCTGTTTCAGCTGCTGCGTGCACCGGGTTTGTTGGCCCATGGTATGGAACAAACTCACAGACCGATCACAGACTCGCCTTTACTGTCGGATGACGACTATGAATTCCAACAAGACCAATAAATACGCCTTATGGGACGCCCGCCGCGGCCGCATTGTCACCAAAATTGGGAAATGGGTTGGTGGCGACGATGTGCAGATCCGGCAGTACTCGTTATTGCATGATTTATTTATGCAAAAGAGCTACATGCAGGTCTTGGTGCTGAACGCGACCGGACGCCTGATCAGTGCTGAACTGGCCTGTTGGCTGGAAAATAACTTTATGGTGATGAGTTATCCTGATGCGCGGATTTGGTGCAATCAGGTGGGTGCTTTTGCCGGTCAAATGCAGACCAGCCCGAGTGCGGCAACAGCGGCAGGCTGTCTGGCCGCCGACTCCCGCGCTTATGGCGGCAGCCTGACTTCCAGGTTGGCCATGCAGTTCATCCAGCGCGCAGTCCAACAAATTCAAGCCGGCATGACGTTAGAGGAGCTGGTGTCCAGTGTGCCGCTTCGTCACGGCAAACCTGCAATCATTGGCTTTGCCCGGCCTGTATCCCGCCATGATGAGCGGATAGAGCCCCACCGGAACATGACGACTGCACTGGGATTTGCCGATGGCCCGCATCTGACGCTGGCGAATCAGCTGTCAGACTATTTACTGGCAACTTATGGCATGGGGATCAATATTGGTGGCTACACTGCCGCGTTCATGTCAGATCAGGGTTTTACACCGGACGATGTTTACCGGATTAAAAATCTCTGTGTGGCAAGTGGCGTCACGGCTTGTTATATCGATCAACTGCAGCAACCGCAACATAGTTTCCTGGCACTACAATGTCAGGACGTCCGTTACGATGGGATAGCGCCGCGCCCTGTGCCTGAGCGGGAACTTTAACGTTGCAAGGCCCGCAGCACACACTGTGAGCTCCACCGGCCCAAGCGCCTGGTGGAGCAATGCTGACTTGTAGCCCGATGCGTGTCGGGCAGGCTGCATTACCCGCCCGGTGTCATCGATACATTTTGCAGACTTTGCACGCGTGACAGCATCGGTGGGATCTCCTCCCGATCAATCCGCACGTCCAGCAAGGTTGGGCCATCACCAGAAAAGATACTATTTAGATCGATAAGCTGTAGCTGCTCGAACGATTCAATCACAACGGCATCTATACCCATAGCCTGGGCCATTTGCGCATAATTCACGCGCCCGAGCTCAAATCCAACCGCTTCGGCGTTGCCCAAACGCTGACCATGCATCACCATCCCCATCACGCCATCGTTGAGTACGATAAACAAAATTGGCAGGTTTTGTTGTTTTGCCACGGTGATTTCCTGCGCGCTCATCAGGTAAGCACCATCGCCGGTGACACAGATATGCGGTGAACGGCTGGCATCACCGAGCGCCGAACCGATAACCGCGCCAATAGCCCAAGCCATGGAACCAAGTCCCATCGCGATATGAAATTTGCCGTTGCACTCGGGACGTTGATAATAATGGATCGCCCAGGCCCAGGCATTGCCGGCATCGGCAAAGAAGCGGCTATCCACCGGTAGCGAACGGGCAAGGTGGCAAAACAGCGTTTGTGGTTTTAATGGCACGGATCTATGTGTCATCGCATCCGCATCGCGCCAGACGCTGCGGCCGCCCAGTGCATTCAGGTCGGCAACTCCGCCAAAATCCGGCCAGCATTTCCCCCATTTTTTCTGCGCTTGCTGCACTTCATCGACCAACTTCTTAAAAATGGCCGGCAAAGATCCGCAGACATGCAGGCGGGCCATTGGTGAACGGGTGAAATGTTCAACACTCGAATCAATATGGATCAGCCGGTGATTAATCAATTCTTCCGACCAGCCGCTGGTGCCGAGCTCTCCCAGCGCAGCACCAATCGCCAGCACCAGGTCGAGTTTTCCATCGACATCAGACAACAGCTCAGCAGCGCTGCTATGGCCGGCAAAACCGAACACGCCCCGATACAGCGGGTGCGTTTCGTCGACCCAGCGTTTGCCCATCGGACCTGATACAAACGGTGCATTTAGTAATGTTGCAAGTTGCATGATTGAGGAAGACGCATCTTTGCAACCGTCGCCGATAAACAAAGCGATATGCTTGGCCTGAGACAATTCCTGGATCAGTTTTTCCAACCCGACCTTATCGGTCAGCTGGAATTGTTGTGTCAGGAGTTCTGGTTTTACTTTTGGCAAATAGCCGGCATCGGAACGCAAAATATCGGAGGGTATTGAGATATGCACAGGCCCGGCCGGAATTCGGCTACTGGCCATCACCGCCGCGATCAGTTTGTTTTCCAGCTGCTCCTGGTGGCTCACCAAAGAGTTATAACGGGTACAGTGGCGGAAGATACCGACAATGTCGATGGCTGCGCAGGATGAATCCTGCAAGGCGCGCCGGCCGAATTTCGGCAATGGCGTTTGGGCGGTGATCACCAGCATCGGCACATTGTCTGCGTAGGCACTGGCAACACCGGTCAACAAATTGGTGGCGCCTGGACCGGTGGTCGCACAGCAGACGCCTAATTTGCCGGTTTCTCTGGCGTAACCGTCTGCCATAAATGCTGCGCCGGCTTCGTGTCGGGCAACCACTGCGCGCACGCCGCCGCGTCTTTCACTGCGGGCTAGTGCATTAAACAGTGGCTCTATCGCGCCTCCGGGCACGCCAAACACATATTCAACACCCAATATATTTAAATATTCGACCAATAGATCGGCATAAGTCACTAATTCCTTGTCTATCCGCTGTCCTTGCTCCACTGAAAGATCATGCATTGGATATACCTTATGAATCGTACCGAGGTGCTGTTACCTCAGCTATAGGGTATATCACAGAAGTGGTTAAAATTACAGCAGGCGCACTAAGTAAGGCTATGAATTAGAAAGTCTTTTCCAGAAGATCAATCGGCATCGGTTTACTGATATGGTAACCCTGCGCGTAGTCGACACCGAGTTGTTGCAGCAAGGTCAGAATTTGTTCATTTTCGACAAATTCAGCAACCGATTTGCGGCCCAGTGCATGGGCAATTTCGGCCATGGCTTTGACCAGCACAAAATCCATCGTGTCCTGATGCATGTTTTTGACAAAAGAACCGTCAATTTTGATGCTGCTGGCGGGTAGTTGTTTGATGTAACTGAAGGTACTAAATCCGGTACCAAAATCGTCGATAGAAAATTCACAACCCAATCGGTTCAATTGATTAAACATCGCGCAGGTACCGGCAATGTTGTTCAGGCTGGCGGTTTCTGTCAGTTCAAACACCACACGACTGGGTTCGACCTGATACTTCAGCAGCGTTTGTTCAATCCAGGGTACCAGACGTTCGTCACGAAACGCCTGCGCTGACAGGTTGATAGCGACTTTTTTCAACACCGGATGACAACTCATCATCTCAATGGTTTTACCAATGACCTGATGATCCAACAGATTGATGTCTTCGACCTGTTCCAGTGCCTGAATAAACTCACCGGGATAGACAATGTGACCGTTTAAATTTAAGCGGACTAAAGCCTCGAAGTAGACTATCTCGCCAGTACGCACGCACATAATGGGTTGAAAATGCATGACAATTTGATCGTTCACTATGGCTTCACGCAACTGCTGCGCCCACTGTAACGAGTTGCGCAACTTGTCACTGGCGGCATCGCTGACGCTATAACAATGTGCTCTGTTGCGGCCTTTGGCCTTGGCAACATACAAGGCGATATCTGCTTGTTGTAAGTAGACTTGGGCATCGGGCTGGCTGCCATCAACAATGGTCACACCAATACTGCAGCTTAAGGTATACACTTTGTCCATCAAGCGATAGGGTTGCGCATCCAGCGCGACACAAAGCCGCGTGGCTAATTCGTTCGCCTGCTCTAAGGTTTTGGCAGGCGATATCACGACAAATTCATCACCGCCAACCCGGCATAACAAATCGTCAGCGCTGAGCCCCATTGCTAACCTGTTGGCCACTTCGCGTAAAATAGCGTCGCCTTGTGAATGGCCATGGGAGTCATTCACCACCTTGAAATGGTCCAAATCAATATACATTAAGGCATGGGATTGTTGGTCGCTGGCCAGCGCCGCAATGCGCATCAGCTCTCGATCGCTGAAGTGGCGGTTGTACAGGCCGGTCAGCGGATCGTGCAATGCCAGATGCTGCAGTTCTTGCTCGGCTTTTTTCCGCTCATCAATGTTTTCTAAAGTCACGGTGACGCCTGAGATTTTATCAGGCAGCGCCGCCATATTCAGTGACATCCAAAAACTCGGCTGCGCCAATTGCAGTTCCGAGCGCCACTGTTCAAGGTCGCCTGCACATATCGCGGCCAATTGAGCCTGCACCAGCGCCTGATCTGCCGGCCGCAAAAAATGCAAAAAGGATGTGGGGTCGGCCACAGCACTACGCGCTGTCAGGTCGTACCAGGCCCGGTTCGCAAACTTAATAGTGCCATCGCTGGTGAGTTCCATTAACACCGTAGACACGTGATCGAGAACGCGCTGATGCACTTCCGACAGGTCGCGGTAGCGCTCTTCGCTACCGGCCAGTTGCTGCACTTTTTGCTTAAATTGTTCGTTACTGATCAGGAAATCTTCGCGCATCGCTGCGACGTCAATCACACGGCGCAGTTGTTCTGCACGAAACGGCTTATTCACAAAATCAGCGGCGCCTTGCAGCATCATTTGCTCGGCTAATTCAATGCCGCCATGCGCTGTCATCACGACGACCGATTGCTTCGGATTCAGCCGCATAATTTCAGCTAATACTTCCTGACCATTCAGCTCAGGCAGCATCACATCCAGCAACACTAATGCATAACTGCGGCTACGCTGGTACATCTCGACGGCTTGCGGCCCGGTGACTGCGATCTCAACGTCATAATTTGGCAGCAAAATTCTTTTCGCTAATTCGGCGATATCAGCATCATCTTCGACAATCAAAATGGTCTGACGCTGTTGTAAGCGTTGTTCAGCTTGTTGAAAACGCGCAACAATTAGCGGTATTTGTTCGACCTGCTCTTTTGGCAGTACCAAATCGATACCATAAGCCCGGGCGGTCGTTTCAGTGATCCGTTCACAGTAGGTGGTACTGAGCAGGATAATTGGGGTTTTTTCTTCACATTTCAACACGTTGGCTCTAACCAATCGCGCGAGCCGCCAGCCATCAATGCCACCGATCTCAATTTCCGTTAAGATCAGATTGACGTGTTTTTGTTTGAGTATCCCGATAGCGTCGGCGCTGTTATT
>JAIXSW010000606.1 GCA_027484495.1 Gammaproteobacteria bacterium | reverse complement strand
TTATTGCAGCATGCGCCACGCACTGCGGTGCTGCAGCAACACACCACAATGCTGCATGAACGGCTGCAACGTGCGATGCAGCAACATCTGCAGATGCGGACACAGCAATGGCAACAACATAGCGCGTTATTACATCAGGTCAGCCCGCTGGCCACTCTCAATCGTGGGTATAGCTTAAGCTTCAATGCAGAAAATACTTTGGTGAAATCGGTGCAGCAGCTAAAAAGCGGTGACGTGCTGACGGTGCAGTTTGCCGATGGCGCTGTGCTGACTGAAGTCAAACAGCTCAAAGCCAACTAAAGCTCTTGCGCGAGCGCCTCTTGGATCAACGCGACTTTTTCCGGCCGCTCAAACAACTGATATAGCTCCAGCCAGTCGGCAAGCGCCATCCAGCTGACACCATGACGTTGTTCACAGCGGGTCGGATCAAATGGCCATTGCGCCAATCTGTCTTGCTGCCGGACCTGAATACCGGCCATCACCTCAATCACCAGACCAGAGTGATGCTGATAGCGGCGGAAAAACCGGCTGCAATATTGCGGATGCGCCACCACCGGCAACCCGGTGCTGCACTGCTGCAGACGTGCGACTAGCGCAGGGAGCACCGCTTCGCTGCAAACTAAATCGATATCGCGAAAATCAGCCTGCAGCTGGTGTTCAACCAATAACAAACTGCCACCAATGCCCCAGTCGGGCAGCGTTGCCAACGGTCTTAGCAGCTCTAGCGCCTGCTGAAATTTGTCTGACATCTCCCGAACTCCCTAACACTTTCTTACAGATGCACAGCAATTGGCCGACAGTTATCGGCGCCACGCTTTGGCAAACTGCACGCCATCTGTTTCTGCATCACGAGAGTGTACCATGCGATTTGCCTTATCCCGACTGACCCTGTGCCTGGGCCTGTGTAGCCCGTTGTTGCTAAGCGCTGCCGAAACCGCTAAACCGGACCCGGCGTCACCAATTGAACGCATTCAGGTGAATGGCAGCGCCCTGCCCGCCGCCAGTCAGACCAACGCTGAAACCGAGCAGCTGCTGAAAGTCGCGGGCATCATGAATGACCCGCTGGCCGCTGTTTTCAGCCTGCCGGGCGTGGTCTACGCCGGTGGCGATTTTGGTGGCATGCCGGCGGTCCGGGGGTCCAGCCCGGACGATAACGCCTTTTTGATTGATGGCTTGCCGGCTGGGTATTTGTTCCATATGTTCGGTAATAGCGTGTTTAACGAAGCGCTGCTGCATGACTTTCACCTCGACAGCGGTGGTTTTGGCGCGCAATACGGCAATGCCACCGGCGGTGTGTTTTCGGCAACGTTACGCGATCCGAAACAGCAGGAAATTGGTGGCGAAGCCGAACTGAGTCTGCTGCAGATGAGTGCGCTGGTCGAAGGCGCAGTGACCGATGATCAGGCGTTTTATCTGGCGGCACGGCAAAGTACAGTCCAGTTGTTTGTTAAGTCCGGTGATGAACTGGATGATGGCATCAAAGTCTATCAGCCGCCAAAAAGTAGCGACTATCAGGCACGCTATCTGTTTCAGCTGTCGCCGGAACAAAAACTGACCCTGACGCTGACCGGCGCCAGCGACAGTGCCCGCGCCAACATCAGTAAAGCGTCAGAGCAAGGCCGCACCGATCCGGAATCGGTCGGTGATGTGCGCATCGACAGCGCTTTTGCCAACCAGCAACTGAGTTATCAATACCAGCATCCGGCCGGACATCAGTTGCAGTTGCGTTACCAACACAGCAGCAACAGCGAGGACAACCAATACGGTGGTGATCAGTTTGTCAGCTACGAAGATGAACAGCAGTTTTTACAATTACAATCACGCTGGCAACTGACGGCAGCGCAGCAGCTGGAAGCTGGTGTGGAGCGTAGTCAACGCGATGCGGACTATCGTTTTGATGTGATCCCTTATTATTGCACCGACCATCAGGCCGATTGCTTTGCCCAGCGCGGCGATCGGATCAAGGCCAAAGACCAGCTGAAATACAATACCGACAGTGCCTTCCTGCAGCATCATTGGGTTTGGAATCAATATTTAAGCTCGTCCGTGGGACTGCGTTACGATCAGCAGGACTACACCGATGAAAGCTTCCTGCAACCGCGCGCAGAACTTAGCCTGCAGCTGACCCCAGAGCAGCGTTGGTTTGTCCGGGCCGGACGCTACAGCCGGCTGGCCGATTTAGAAAAAAGCCTGCCACTGCTGGGCAACCGGCAGCTGAAACAACCGACGGCGACACACTATGTGCTGGGGCAGGACTGGCAATTTGCCGACAACTGGAATTTCAGCACTGAGCTTTATTTGAAAAAACTGCAAAAGCTGCCGCTGGGTCTGACCGACAAAGACGCCGACCAGGCACTGCATTACAGTAACGACAGTGAGGGGCAGGCCTATGGCACAGAATTACTGCTGAAAAAACAACGTAGCTCTGGCGACTGGTATGGTTGGGCGTCGCTCAGCTGGTCGAAAGCCGAGCGCACCGACCTGCGCCGCAACCTGACTTCTGAGTATTACCTGGACACGCCGCTGGTAGCGAACGTGGTTGTGGCTTACCCATACGATGAAAACTGGGACTTCAGCGCCCGGCTGACGGTGCGCTCCGGCGCCAAATATACGCCGATCATTGGTAGCAAACCGAATCCTTATTACCCGGATTACCGCGTGGCGGTGTACGGCGAACTGAATTCAGCAACGTTGCCGGTGTATCACCGCCTGGATTTACAGGCCGAACAACAAGGCACTTTGTTTGGTCTGCCAGTCACTTATACCTACGCTATTCTGAATGTGTTAAACCGGAAAAATGTATCAGGTTACTTCCTGCAAAAAGGTAAAGCCGGTGAGACGCCGGAATATCAGATTGAGGCGGAGGAAAATCTGGGTATGTTCCCGTCGGTGGGGCTTAAAGTGCAGTTCTGACGTCAGCACTGATGCCTGCCGCGGCGACACCTGCTTACACTTTTTAAACATTCCAATTGCGGCTCCAGCAGTTATCATGGGGCCGTTTTTACTTGGAGCCAAGCATGCGACAGTGGTGGTGTCTTTTTTTTCTGATGTTGGTCAGTACCCGCTGCCACGCCAGCTGGGATGAACTGGAGTTTACCGGTTATTTGGCGGTAGGTACCGGTTTCCAACGCGCGCTGGTTAGCCCGCTGGACCGGACGGTGAATGATAAACTGCTGCTGAACTTGTCGGCGGATCTGCAATACCGTAACTTTTTTATCGAATCAGATGACCGGCGCAATGTACTGCGTTATGGCAGCGGCCTGCTGGGCTACCACTTGTGGCAACAGGAAGATAGCGCCCTGTCACTGATTGGTACCAATTATCAGGATGCCATCGGACCTGATCTGAACACGGGCACTGGCCGGACTCATTTACCTGAGCTGGACGGTTTACAGCTGCGCGATTCCGATTTTCTGCTTGGCCTGCGTTATCAGCGCTTCTGGCAACAGCATTATGTTGCGGTAGAAATTGGCCAGGACATTGAGTCGCATTACAGCCAGCAACTGCGGTTGCTGTACAGCTATCGCCAGCCGCTGCGGAACTGGGATTTGTATTACAACGTTGGTGTGTCGTTTTCTGCTGCGAGGCTGGTGAATTATTATTACGGCGTCAGTGCTGCAGAGAGCCAGAGCGGACGGCCCACATACAGCGCCGGTGCCGGTCAGCAACTGCATCTGGGAGTCAGCGCTTTGTATCCGCTCAGCACCGACTGGTTGCTGGAACTTGGCCTTGCCGTGAATGGCTTCAGCAGTGCTTATACTGACAGCCCGCTGGTCGACCGGGATACCGAATTCCGTAGTCTGGTGAAATTCCGTTATGTGTTCTGAGCAACGGCTGGTCCCAGCCCTGTCCATGCTGCTGTGCTGCGCTTTGCTCAGTAGCCCGCTGGCCGCTGCAGACACTGGCTCCGGCAGCATCAAACTGGCATTGACGCCAGCCACCTGCGTGGCGCTGCAACAAGGCCGGATCTGTTATGCAACCGTCCACGTGCACTGGCAGAGCGCCACGCAACAGGACTTGTGCCTGCAGGCCGGCACCCAAAAATTATATTGTTGGCCCACCGGACTTGAAGGCCATTGGCGCTATGAATTCGCCGAATATGACAGCCAACAGTTGCAGCTGGTCAGCCGTGACGGCAGCCAGGCGCAGGCGACCATCAGCGTCAATTGGGTGCAGAAAAACCCGCGGGTAAAACGACACTGGAGATTATTCTGAATGACCAACGCAGCCTACGGCACCATTCTACTGGTCGAGGATGACCTGTCACTCGCCAGCTGGGTGCAGGAGTTTTTACAGCAAAAAGGTTATCAGGTACTGCTGGAACAACGTGGCGATACAGTGTTGCCGTTGTTGCGGCGCCAGCATGTTGACTTGATCCTGTTAGATCTGATGTTGCCAGGTCTGAACGGACTGGATGTCTGCAGACAAATCCGCCGTGACTATGCAGTACCAGTCCTGATGCTGACCGCCCAGGGCGAAGAGGTCGACGAAGTGATTGGTCTTGGCGTTGGCGCCACCGATTATCTGGTGAAGCCGGTCCGGCCGCGCATTTTGCTGGCACGCATTCAGGCCGCGCTGCGTCAGAGCGCCGATGCGACACCGAGTCAGCAGCTGGTGTTTGGCAGTCTGACAATCTGTGCCAGTTCGCGTCGGGTTTTGCTCGGCGACACCGATATTCAGCTGACCAGCGCCGAGTTTGCCTTGTTGTGGTATCTGGCCAGCCGGGCTGGTCAGGTCTGCAGCCGCGACCAGGTGTTTCAGGCGTTAAAGGGTCGCGAGCACGACGGGCTGGACCGGCGTTTTGATGTGATGGTGTCGGTGCTGCGAAAAAAACTCGGCGATGATGCCAAAGAACCCAAGCGGATCAAAACGGTGTGGGGTCAGGGTTATCTGTTTGTCACTGAACACTGGACGCTCTGATGTTTAAACTGTCACTGAGCCTGTTGCTGTCGGCCATTTGTGCGCTGTTTATGCTCGGTGCTGTGCTCGATCAGCTGGCAAATGACGACAGCCAGCCCGCGCCGGACCAGTTACAACTCTATACCACAGTGCTGGAGACCATCAGTCAGCAGGCCGATCAGCAGCAGCCGTTACAACTCAGTGCTTTTATCACGGCACAACAACAACATTGGCGCTTACCTTTGCAGTTGCTGCCACGCGACAGCCTGGCATTGCCGCCGGAGCTGGAAGGTCAGCTGCATGCTACCGGCGGTCTGGCGCTGGCTGGCACTGATGGCATGTCTTATCTCAAAGCATTACCCAGCCATCCGCACTGGCTATTACAGCTGCAGTTGCCACAAGCGGCCGGGCATCAGCCGGGCGACTTATGGCTAACGTTAGCACTGTACGGCGGTTTGAGTCTAATCATGCTGCTATGGCTGGCACCGCTGGCACGCCGGCTCTGGTTATTGAGTCAAACCGCCGGCCGTTTCGGTGACGGTGATTTACAGGCCCGGCTGCCACCCAGCCGCTGGTCCTACATCAGTGCACTGGAGCAGAGCTTTAATCAGATGGCGCAACAAATTGAACAACTGCTGGCCGACAACCAGCTGCTGGCATCCAGTTTATCGCATGACCTGCGCACGCCGATCGCCTGCTTCCGTTTTGGTCTGGATGCCGCGTTGGAAGAAGCGGATCCAAAGCGTAAAGATCAGTATCTGCAACGGCTGGAACAAGATTTGGACCGGATGGAAGCGATGGTCAACGCTTTTCTCGAATACGCCAGTCTGGACCGGCAACATCAGCATTGGCAACTCAGTCGGGTGGATCTGCAACAGATCTGCCAGCAAGCGATGCACAGCTGTGAACCGCTGGCCGCTGCCAGACAGTTGCAGCTGCAATTTACCTGTTCAGGCGACTTGCCCGGCGTCTGTGGTCATCCGCACTGGTTATACCGGGTGCTGCTGAATCTGCTGCAAAATGCCTGTCGCCATGCACAGAGTCAGGTACAGCTTCGGCTCTGGCAACAAGAGCAACAGGTTTACATCCGTATCAGTGATGACGGCGCCGGCATTGCACAGGCCGATGCAGAGCGGATTTTTTTGCCTTTTGTCCGGCTGGAGACGCAGTCGAGTATTGCGCCGCAATTCGGTCTCGGCCTTGCGATTGTGCGTAAAGTGCTGGACTGGCATCAGGCCCGGATCAGCCTGGAAACAACAGCACCGGCAGGCGCGAGCTTTTTGATCCGCTTACCGCGACAAAACACAAAGCCGGCTTGATGCCGGCTTTGTCATTTATCTATGCACCGCCACAGACTGCGCGTTGCGGTGTTGGCACCAGACTTAGCCTTGGTTGTGGCCGACTTTTTTCTTGTTCGCCAGATTTGCTTTCGCTTTGATCAATCGATCGCGCTTGTATTGCTGATTTGGTGTCAGCGTATTGCGCTTCTCCGCATACGGGTTTTCGGTGCCACGGAATTCGACTCGCACCGGCGTCCCCATTAACTGCAGCGATTTGCGGAAATAGTTCATCAGATAACGTTTATACGAATCCGGTAAATCTTCCACCTGGGTGCCGTGGATCACGATCAGCGGCGGGTTGTAACCACCTGCGTGCGCATATTTCAGTTTCACACGACGGCCTTTTACCAACGGTGGCTGGTGATCTTCCTGTGCCATATTCATGATTTTGGTCAGTAAAGCGGTATTCACCCGACGGGTCGCCGAATCAAATGCTTCTTCAACCGATTCAAACAGATTACCAACACCAGAGCCGTGCAGCGCTGAAATAAAATGCAGACGGGCGAAATCGATAAACCCAAGCCGGCGATCCAGCTCACGTTTCACTTCATCTTTAACACCGTCATCCAGACCATCCCACTTGTTCACCGCAATGACCATCGAGCGGCCGGCATTGAGCACAAAACCAAGAATACTTAAATCCTGCTCGGAAATGCCTAAGCGTGCATCTAACACCAGGATCACGACGTTGGCATCTTCGATCGCCTGTAACGTTTTGATCACCGAGAATTTTTCCACCACATCATCGATACGGCCGCGACGGCGCACACCGGCGGTGTCGATCAGCGTGTATTCGCGGTCACCGCGTTGCATCGGGATATAAATCGCATCGCGGGTGGTACCAGGCATGTCATAAACAATGACCCGTTCTTCACCGAGGATCCGGTTGGTCAGCGTCGATTTACCGACGTTCGGGCGGCCGATAATCGCCAATTTGATGTGTTTGTCGCGTTGCTCCTGATCATCTTCCGGATCAATCGCTTTCAGATCTTCACCGGCCTCAAAGGCCGCCAGGCGCTGCGCCTGCTGTTCTGTCAGCAGCGGCACTAACGCCTGTTGTAATAACGACGTGACGCCGCGGCCATGCGCTGCGGCAATCGGATAGACTTCGCCGATGCCCAAACTGTAGAAATCCGCAATCGCAGTGTCGGCATCCAGACCATCCGTTTTATTGGCAACCAGGAACACGGTTTTGTTGACGCGGCGGATATGATTGGCGATGGCTTCATCGGCCACGGTTGCGCCAGCACGGGCATCAACCAGAAACAACACGACGTCGGCTTCATCGATGGCTTTTAATGACTGCTCAGCCATTTCCAGCTCAATGCCTTCTTCGCTGCCGTCGATCCCACCGGTATCGACCACGATAAATTCCAGGCCTTCATAATCGACAGAGCCATATTTACGGTCGCGGGTCAGGCCCGGAAAATCGGCGACCAACGCATCGCGCGTGCGGGTCAGGCGGTTAAATAACGTGGATTTTCCGACATTGGGACGGCCAACCAGAGCAACTACCGGTAACATGTTTCACCTCAACTGAGCTGACACGCACCTGTCGGAGTCAGCTTCTGCAATCAAATCATCGTCAGCACTGACGATGGACTTTATTCGTGACAAGCTCCTGCTGAGCCCGCCGATGACGGCTGTTGCAAGAGCAACAGACCGTACATAAAAAAAACAGGCCTGCGAACAGGCCTGCTTTGGAGAAACTCGCTGTGCAGCCTTTAGTCAGCAGTGCGCAATACGTCGATTTCGCCGTTGCGTGTCTGCAGGATTAAATAATCCGATGTGCTGACAGCTTCGGCATAAAAACCTGAACTGTCAAACTCGTGCCGCGCCAGATATTCGCCTTTGTCACGGCTGAACCAGTGCAGATTGCCCTCGTTATCACCGACGACCAGATAATTCTTATACACCGCCGGACCTGTGACAAAATGCTTGTGCAAGGTTTGCTGCGACCAGATCTCCAGGCCATTACGGGTATCAACTGCATATAATTTTCCAGTTGAATCAACCAGATAAATGATATTATCTACAATCTGCATATCGCGAAAACTGGCGTAATCGCGTTTCCACAGCACCCGGCCACTGCGCAATGCCATCGCGACGCGCTGACCGGTATAGGCAATGGCGTAGATTGTACCATTTTGCACTATCGGTGTCGCATCCACGTCGATAATC
>JAIXSW010000292.1 GCA_027484495.1 Gammaproteobacteria bacterium | reverse complement strand
TGCTGAGCTGGGCCTGCGTTTGCTGCTGCTCCGCGTCGAGTTGGCGTTGTAAACGCAGGCTTTGCTGCAGCGCTTCAATAGCCGCCTGCGGCTGACCATACTGCGATAACAGCTGCGCCCAACGTTGTTGCTCTGGCAGAAACAGCGCCAGCCGGTGGTGGGCCAGCCAGCCGCCGGCATCAGCAAACTGGGCCTGCGCTTTGGCAAATTGTCCTTGCGCCAGCAAGGTCATCGCATGGCGCAACCCACTGATCGCTATCCATTCACGATCGCCGCTTTGTGCTGTCAATTGTTGCAGATGCCTGCTCAGCGGCAATGCCAGATCGATTTGTGATTGCTGCAGATAAAGCGCCAATAATGCCAGACCGGCCGGTATTGACTGCTGTTGCCATAACGTCTGATACAAGGCTTGCGCTTGCTGTAGCCGTCCCGTCGCCAGCAATATCGCGGCTTGAGTCAGCTGTAGCTGCTGTTGGCTGGCCTCAGTTTGCAGTGCCAACGCTCGGTGAATACTACGCAGCGCATCCGGATACTGCCCCAACGCAGTTTGCACTTCGGCCTGTACCGCCAGACTGTCGGCTTCGAGCTGTGGCAACCGATTATCCCGGGCAATGCTGAGCACCAGCGCGACAGCGCTGGCGGCGCTGTCAGCAAAGCCAGTGTTCAGCGCGTCACGCGCATAATCCAGCCCCACCCAGGCATGCAGAGCCGGGGCGTCGCGTTCGGTCAGGCTGTGATAGGCCAGAAAACTGAGTTGCCGCGTGTCCATCGACTCACCGGCGCTGAATTTACTCAATTGCTGGCATTTATAACCGGCCGCACTGCCGGCAAATTCACTGCTGCTCTGTGCTTCCAACTGTTTCAGTGCCATCCGGGCATTATCCAACATAGCTTTGTCAGCGGCCTGCAGCGCAAAACGACAGCGCTGTGCCCACAAGAAGGCCTGCTCTGCTGGTGCTGTCACTTCGAGCCTGTTCAGCTCAGTGCTGACCTGCTCGCGCACTGCTACCGGCCGCTGCATCGTCAATTGCCAGATTTGCTGCTCGCCGGTTGAGAAGGTCAATTCACGCGGGTATTCCTGCGCGCCGGCACTGAGACAGAACAACGCAACACCATAACCAATCCACCGGATCTTCACATGCCGACTCCGCTTGCCATGACCACATCGGCGGCGTTGCTGTGATACTTTGCAAGCGCCGGACACTGGGGTACCTTGTGACTCAACTTATCATGCACAGCTGCCGCTGCAGCGGGTTTTTCGTAACAGGATTTGTATGCTGACAGAGACTATCCAGCCACGTTTTAATGAAACTGATGCGCTCGGCCATATCAACAATACAGTCGTCGCCGCCTGGTTTGAAGGCGCGCGCGACCCGATTTTCCGGCTGTTTACGCCGGATTTGAACCCGGCGCAGTGGCGGCTGATCCTGGCGAAGTTTTCAGTCGAATTCCACGCCGAATTGTTTTATGGTGCTCCGGTGGACATCAAAAGCCATGTCAGCCGGGTTGGTGGCAGTTCGTTTGATGTGACGCAGGAAGCCTGGCAACAGGGTAAACGCTGTGCCAGCGGCGTGGCTGTGATGGTGCAATATGATTTTGCTAACAAAAGCAGCGTGGTCCTGACCGAGGCGACAAAACAGCAATTATTGGCGGTTTAATCGGCAAGACTGTACAAAACAGCCGATTCGCTGCAACATTATTCACCACAATTCAACATCACCAGCATGGAGTGCGGACGTGAAATTTTTGCCATGGATCTTTGCCGTCATGCTCTGCGGCAGTGTTGCCTGTCCGGCAGCTGAAACAAAACCACAGATCCGGCTGGCCAGCAGTGACTATCAGCCCTATTACGGCCCTCACGCCGCGCAGCACGGGCCACTGGCAGAATTAATCAATACGGCGTTTGCCAGTCAGCAAGTGGAATCGTCGATTGAATTTATGACCTGGTCAGAAGCATTGAGCAAGGCGCAAAATCCGGCGTATGCCGGCTTGGTTTGCGGCTGGGATCACCCACAGCGCCGCCAGCAATATTTGTTTTCCAGCCCACTGTATTACAACGAATTACGCTTTTTTGCTTATCAGAAAATTCGCGAGCGCAACTTATCGGTGCTGGCCACACAACTACCACGGCTCGGGCTGGTGAAAGACTATGCGTATCCGGATCGGGTCCATCAGGCAGGTTTTGCCATCACTATCGTCGATACCGATCAGGCTCTGTTGGCGCTGCTGTTGCAGCACAAAGTGGATCTGATCCTGTCAGACAGTGCGACCACACAATATTGGTTGCAACAACAGCCGCCAGCAACACAACTGCAAATTCAGCCATCCCAGCAAGTGCTGGCACGTAAATCGATGCATTTGTTGATCAGCAAAAGCTACCCCAACGCCAGGCAATTACTGCAGCAGTTTGAGCGTGGCCTGCAGCAGCTGGAAAAAAATGGTCGCTGGGCGCAAATTCTGACCCCGCTGGAGCTACCAAAACCGGTACGGCACCAGTTGCGCTGACGCGGCGCTGGTAGCACCATTGACGACAACCTCTGACCCAGTGCAGTGACTAACACTGGCTACTAAGGAATCCCCTATGTCTAAACTGTGTTTGTTCAAGCGGAAACGCCGCAGCTTGCTGCCAGTGCTCGTTGTCGCCGGTGGTGCGCTGGTTTTTACTGCCAACGCCAGCGCCGCTTTCAGCTGGCCAAATGGTGCTAAAGCGGCCGTCAGTCTGGCCTACGACGATGCGTTGCCCAGTCAGCTCGATACGGCGATCCCACAGCTGAATGCCGTGGGCCTCAAAGGCAGTTTTTATTTGCCGCTATCGGCAGAGGCGGTGCAACACCGGCTGGCTGAATGGCGCGCGGCGGCGGCACAAGGCCATGAACTGGGTAATCACACGCTGTTTCATCAATGCGCTAAATCCTTGCCGGGCCGCGACTGGGTAAGCAAAGACCGCGATTTAGACCAGACGCCGGCGTCGCGTTTAATTGCTGAGATCCGCGTCGGCAATGCATTTTTGCAGGCGATCGACGGCAAAACCAAACGCACCTTTACCGCGCCCTGTACGGATCAACTCGCGGCAGGTACGCCCTATTTGCCGCTGCTGAGCAGTGATTTTGTCGCGATGAAAACCACAGTCGGCACTGTGGTGGCGGATATGCAGCAGCTGAATATTCATGCGGTGCCGGTGATCACGCCGTCTGAGGTCAGCGGCGCACAGCTGATTGCCTGGGTCAAAGCAGCCGGCGCCAAGGGCACTATGGTCAATTTCACTTTTCACGGCATCGGCGGCGACCATCTGCAAATCTCCGCCGCAGCGCACGCTGAGCTGCTACAGTTTCTGGCCAGCCATAAAAACGAATACTGGACCGATACTTTTTTGAATCTGATGGAGCATGTGAAGTCGCAACAAGCGAAAGGTCAGCAGCGCTGACCACCGCCAATACCAGATAAGTTCGTAGGGTCGGTAAGCAAAGCGCCACCGACCGCTACCTGCCCACCTGCATCGCCGAAGCGCTGCATCGCCCGTGCGCCGAAGTGCCAGACCGCCGAACCGAGAGATAATTTGTTTACTTAAGTTTACTTTAAGACTGCCCCGTTAGGCTGCGATCATTGCCATCCCGCCGTTTGGGGTTCTGAGTGTCACTGACCGCTGTTTTACCATCTGCCCGCCAACTGTTCCTGCGCCCGTTGTTGGCGCTGAGCCTGTTGTTTGGCCTCTGCTATGGCCTGAATGCCGATTTTGCGCTGGCCGGTTTCTGGTATCAACTGCAGGGGCACGCTTGGGCACTGCAACATCATTGGCTGACCGAAGACGTGCTGCACCGTGGGGCACGTAGCCTCAATCAATGGGTCATCGCCGCGCTATTCCTGCATTTCGCGGTGCAAATCCTGCGGCAAAAATACCTGCAATACCGCGCTTCCTCTGTGCCGATGCCAGCGAGCCGTTGGACAGCGGCGCGCCAACAAGCGCATGGCCGGCTGTTAATGAGTCTGGCGCTAAGCCTGGCTGGTGTCGCCATCCTCAAACACAGCGTGCCGATGGACTGTCCCTGGGATTTACAGCCTTTTGGCGGCAACCAGACTTTCACCGGCCTGTTCAGCCACTGGCCGGCCAATCGCGTCCCCAATGCTTGTTTCCCGGCCGGTCACGCCAGTATCGGTTATGCCTGGCTCGGTCTGTACTTCTTCTGTTTACAACTGTATCCGGCATTGGCGCGGCCGGCACTGATCGTTAGCCTGCTGCTTGGCATCAGCCTTGGACTGGTACAACAACTGCGCGGTGCGCATTTTATCTCGCATGACATTGCCAGCGCCGCCTGGTGCTGGAGCATGGCCTGTTTCTGCGCCTATTGGCCGATGCTACGCAGTGCCCTGCAGCGCACAGTCCACCGACTGAATTTCCTGAATACTACGACACGGACACAACGAGGCACGCTGTCATGACCGAACTCACCCTGCATTGGCTGCAACGCACCCACGGTTTTTTGCTAAACCCAAGCCGGCGTTTTGTATTGTCGCCGATGGTTTATGCCTTATTGCTGGCCGTACTGACGACGCTGTTATTTCAAACGCCATTTTTAAGTCAGGTGCAGCAGAAGATCCCCGGCCAATATGGCCTGCAGGCAGTGTTATTGCTGGTGTTGCTACTGCTGAACAGCTTGATTTATGTGCTGTTCAGCCTGCCCGGTCTGCCGCGGCTGCAACGCGTTCTGCTTTGCAGTTTTTTCCTGATTGCCGCGATCAGCCATTATTTCATCAGCCATTTTGGCACTGTAATTGACCGTGAAATGCTGCAAAACGTGCTGGAAACAGATCTTGCCGAAGCCAGTGGTTTACTCAATCCAGACCTGATATTCACCACAGCCGGCTGGTTGCTGTTACTCGGCTGGCTCAATCTGAAAATTGTCTTCAAGAGCCAGTCCTGGCGCCGCGGTGCCAGCCAGTGGCTGTTGACACTGGTATTGCTGTGTAGCGGGATTGGCGCAGTTGCCGCCACTCAATATGCCGAACTCGCCAGCTTTTTCCGTAACTACCGCGATGTGAAGTTTTTTGCACTGCCGATAAGCCCGCTGTCAGCCAGTATTTCCGTGACCAAACAACAAATCGCGGCGCATTTTCCGCCAACTTTTCATGTCCTCGGCACTGATGTGCGCAATCTGGCCCCTGCCGCAGCGCCAAGAACGCTGGTGCTGGTGCTTGGTGAAACGGCGCGCGCTGACCATTTTCAGTTAAATGGCTATGCCCGCCCGACCAACCCGCGCTTAAGCCAGCTGCCGGTGATTAGTTTCAGTCAGGTCAGTTCCTGCGGCACTGCCACGGCACACTCAGTGCCTTGTATGTTCTCCGGCATGGGTCGTGAGCACTATGACGAAACCACGGCCAAAAACAGCAGCAATGTGCTGGATATCCTGCAAAGCAGTGGCGTTGAGGTCAGTTGGTACGACAATAACTCCGGCTGCAAAGGTGTGTGCGACCGGCTGCAGCATCAGATGTTATTCGAATTGCCGGAATGTCAGGCCAATGACGGCTGTACCGATGCGGTCTTGCTACAGGCGCTGCAGCGTGAACTGGCGCAGCCTGCAGGCAAAGACCGGATAATTGTGTTGCACCAGCTTGGCAGCCATGGCCCGGAATATGCGCGCCGCAGCACCGCGCAACAAAAAGTATTTGGTCCGGAATGCACAGACAAAGAACTGAATCATTGCCCGGCGCAGCAGATCATCAATGCCTACGACAACAGTCTGCTCGCCACCGACGAGCTGCTGGCAAACGTGGTGCAACAGCTGCAAACCTTGCCGGACAGCGCTATGTTGTATGTATCTGACCATGGCGAATCGCTGGGTGAAAACGGCGTCTATTTGCATGGTCTGCCGTATTGGATGGCACCCAAAGCGCAAACCGGCGTGCCGCTGATTTGGTGGATGTCACAAAGTTTTGCTCAAGGCCAGGATTTGAGTTATGAATGTCTGAAACTTCAGCAGCAACAATCACTTAGTCATGACCATCTGTTCCACAGTCTGCCGGCGCTGTTTGCCCGCAGCAGTAAAGAGTTCCGGCCCGAACTGAATCTGTTTGCTGCCTGCAGCAGGAGGTAATATGCAGTCCCTGCGTTTGTCGATGTTGCACTGTGCGCTGTGCAGTGCTGTGGCGCCTCTGGTGTTCGCCTCAGGCGGCGTTAGCGCCGCTGAAACGGTGCAACAGGTGGAACCGGTCTCCAGTGAATTGTTCTGTGACTGGCTGGGGAAAAAGCCCGGCCGCGACAAAGACGCAGCGCCGACCAAACCAACGCAGGATGACCGCAGTATCCGGGTCGGCCAAGTCCACATCCGCACTGAACCGATTTTCATTGAAGATGCCGACGCCATCTGGCTGCATCATTTTGCCAACTGGGCCCATGTCACGACCCGTCCTGACACTGTGGCGCGCGAATTACCTTTTGCCAGCGGCCAGGACATTCAGCTCAGCGATCTGGCCGAAGCGGAACGGCTGCTGCGCGATAAATCCTATCTGCACGACGCCAAAGTCCGGTTAAGCCCAACCTGTAACGCCGACCAAAGTTACGATGTACAGGTCGAAACCTCGGATAACTGGAGCCTGCTGCCTTCGTTTGGCCTTGGCCGCAGCGGCGGCCAGAACAAATATGCCTTTGGTTTTAAAGAAGATAATTTCCTTGGTTTTGGCGTGCGCACCTCGGTGAAATATCAGAGTGACGCGCAGCGCAGCGGCTACGAATTTAAGCTGGAAATGCCGCTGTCGTTAGTCACCGGCTCCCTTGGCAATGACCTGTTTGCCCATAGTTATCTGACCGCCGAATGGACCAACAACGACGACGGCCATGTGCAGCAGCTGTTGCTGGAAAAACCTTTTTATCAGGACGATAGCCGCTGGATGTACCGCACTGAGTGGCTCAGCGACCTGCAACAAACTCAGGTGTTTCATAACGGCGCACTGGAGAATATTTTCGAAACCGATCACCGCCGGCTGGACCTCAGCGCCGGGCAGCTCTGGTCGTATCAGGACCGCGCCTCGACCCGGCTGTTAGCCGGCGTACTCAGCGAAGAATGGCGCTTTGCGCCGGCGTTGCTGCAACCGACGTTGGCACTGCCGCAAGACCGCAGCTGGGCATATCCCTGGGTTGGCGTTGAATACAAACAACATGATTACCGCGTGCTCAGCGACATTTTGTTTATCGACCGCGCCGAAGACGTCAATCTGGGCTGGCACCACAGCCTGAAAGTCGGTGTGCAAAGCAGCAAACTACAAGCCGACACCTCGCTGGGTTACCGGCTGATCGGCCACAGCAGCAAAGGCTTTGGCGACCGCCGGCACTTAATCCTGCTCGATGCCGGCTTAGACCTTATCGACGGCCTGCAAGGCGGCGACTTGCGCGAATGGCGGTTTAAAGCCGAAGATTTTTATCAGCTCAATGCCGATTTTACCTGGTACAACCGGGCCGAACTGACCCGACGCAACCGCAGCTTTGCCGATCTGCCGCTGGAACTGGGTGGTGACAGTGGTCTGCGTGGTTATCCATTGCAATACCAACACGGCATCAGCAAAACAGTGCTGAGCAGCGAACTGCGCTGGTATCCGCGCATCAACCTGTACAAGATGCTGGATTTGGGGTTTGTCGCATTTGCCGACCTTGGCCGCGTGAACGGCGGCAGCGTGGCCGACCCACAACAACTGAATCCGGCCGCCATCGCTGCACGTTTTGCACTGCCGCTGGGCATAGACCTGCTCGCGCCATTGCCGCCGGTAACTCTGCCGGAACAAATCTACCGCAGTAACAGCGACTTATTACGGCAAAACCTGACCGACCGTTGGCTCGGCAGCGTCGGCGTTGGCATGCGGATTTATTCATCCAAATCCAGCAACAACCACGTCGTGCACATCGACCTGTCAACACCGATGACCTCAGCCCCCGGCGTCGACAGCTGGGAGATTGAGCTCAATGTCAGTAACAGGTTTTAGTGTCCCGCAGACGACTTTCCGGCTCTCAGCTGGATCTTTGTCCCGCGTGCTCCAATTCAGCAACCATTTTTACCTTTGCAAGGAGACCGCTTAGCAAAGATTTCACCTGACGGTGAGTTCCTTTCTTTTGTCTTGCCAAAAGAAAGGAACCAAAGAAAATGCGCCCCCCGGTTCCGCTCGAAAGCCCGCTGAAAATCAACAGTTTGAGGCGCTGGGGCAACTCGCGCGGCGCTACCGTCGCCGCACTCAAACACTCCCAAGCTTAAAACCTCAAACCGCTGATTGTCATCGGCTCGCTACAACGGGTACTTGGTCTTTTTAGTTGTTTATGTGTTTAACGCAAGTGAATCAAAAGCAAATCTCGCTATTGAATCAGTCGGCCCGTTGGAGCGAGCCGTCTGAAAATCGTTGGCCAAGGTTTTAAAGCGCAGAGTGTTTGAGCGGTGCGACGCTAGCGCACCGCGAGTTGCTGCGCTGCCTTGGACGACGACTTTTCAGACGGGCTTTCGAGCGAAACCGGGATAGCGCTTTTTGGTTACTTTTTATCGCGATAAAAAGTAACTCGCCCATCGGGCGAAACAGCCGCCTGCAAGGCAAATAACCTGCGTCAGCAGAACAACGGTGAGGCACATTGCCAACGGGTCCGGCATTCAGCGTAGCGCCCGCCAGCGCCACAATAACCAACCACACATCAGATACATAGCTAAACCAAAAGCCAACTCGATCAGCAACAGGCCCGTGCCACCGGTGCTGCGGCAGCTTTTGCCTGCAGATAACGCCGCAGCTGTTTGACCACGTGCACTGCATCGGGCCCGACACCACGTAACGTGGCGGAGGCATGTGAGCGTTGCCAG
>JAIXSW010000600.1 GCA_027484495.1 Gammaproteobacteria bacterium | reverse complement strand
GATGATACCGCCGATGTCATTGATGCGCTGCGGCAGAAATTCCCGGATATCGAAGGCCCGCGCAAAGACGACATTTGCTACGCCACACAAAACCGGCAGGATGCCGTGCGCGAACTGGCCGCCAAAGTGCAGTTGTTGCTGGTTGTGGGTGCAAAAAACTCCAGTAACTCTAATCGCCTGCGTGAACTGGCAGAAAAAATGGGTTGCTGTGCCTATCTGATTGATACGGCTGAAGACATTCAGCAGGAATGGCTGCAGGACGTCAAAGCAGTCGGCGTGACTGCCGGTGCTTCAGCGCCTGAGGTGCTGGTGCAGCAAGTGGTGCAGCAACTGACAGCCTGGGGGGGCAAACAAGTGATTGAGCACCCGGGCCGTGAAGAGAACGTCGTTTTTGCCGTACCGGCGGAGCTTCGCTGAGTGAGCCGCCGGCAGCGCGGTGCTGATCTGCAGCGCACTGCTGCGGCGCCCCGTATGCCGGTCGAACAGCTACTGCCGGAGTTTTGCCGCAGTGGTACTGTGCTTCGGATCATTATTCTCGCCCAGGCGCTGGCTATTCTGCTGGCGCTGGTCCCCGGTGTGACCACGGAGTTCTGGTCGCGCCTCGGGCTGATTTCCTTATTCGTACATTGGGTGACGCTGCCGTTATTGGCACTGCTCTGTGTGTTCCAGCGGTATTGGCGGCAGTTCAGCCCGCCGGCGCTGGCCTGGTTCTTCCTGCTGTTGTTACTGCTGATCAGTCTGGTGGTTGGCACTTTTGCCCATCAGTTTTTGCAAAGTACCGGTTGGCCGGGCGCCGGCGATTATCATAGTTTTTTGCTGCAAGTGCTGTTGATGAGCCTGCTGGTCGGTGTGATCGGCATTCAACTGGGGATTTTGTATGTACAGCAACGGCTGCGGCTCGATGCACAGGCGCGGGCTGAACTCGATGCGCTGCAGGCCAGGATCCGGCCACATTTTTTGTTTAATAGCCTCAATACCGCCGCAGAACTGACCCACAGCCAACCTGATCAAGCTGAACAGGCGTTATTGGATCTTGCCAGTTTGTTCCGCGCCGCACTGCATTCCGATACCGCAGTCACCCTTGAAGAAGACTTATTATTGGCGCGGCGTTATCTGGCGCTGGAACAATTGCGCCTGCAACATCGCTTGCAGCTGGAATGGCGGGTGCCAGCACAGTTGCCTGCGCTGACCATTCCTTGTCTGACGTTACAGCCGTTGCTGGAAAATGCGGTGCGACACGGCATCGAAACCCGATCTGAACCCGGGCTCATCCGGCTGGAACTGACAGTCGGTGTTGATGCGGTCAGCCTGTTGATTGAAAATCCGCGAGGCGATGGACGACCACATTCCGGCGGTAACGGTATTGCGCTGAGCAATATCCGCCGCCGGCTCGAATTGATGTATGGTGATAAGGCCCGGCTCGTTGCTGTGATGAGTCCGGACAGTTATGGTTTAAAATTAACCCTACCGCTTCCCAAGGACAGTACCGATGCGCGTGCTGATCGTTGATGATGAACCCTTGGCCCGCAGCCGGCTCAGCCGCTTGCTGGCGCAGATCCCTGGCTATCAGTTAGTTGCAGAGGCAGAAAATGGTGCGCAGGCACTGCAATTATGCGCTGATTTGACCCCTGATCTGGTATTTCTGGACATCGAAATGCCTGGAGCGGATGGCCTGAGTGTTGCCGCCGACCTTGCACGCAATCAGCCGCCACCGGCGGTGATTTTTGTCACTGCCCATCCGCAACACGCGTTGGCGGCCTATCAGGTCGCGCCGGCGGATTATCTGTTAAAACCGATTGGACTGGCCCAGCTGCAACAATGCCTGGAGCGCCTCGGTGTCAGCACGCGGGTACATCTGGAAAAACAAAAACAACAGGCGCCCCGTTTGAGTTTTCGGGTGGGCATGGAGCAGCGCAGTATTTTGCTCAGTGAGCTGTTTTATCTGCAGGCAGATGATAAGTATGTGCGGCTGGTTTATCAGGGCGGCGAAGCGTTGACAGAAACCAGTCTGAAACAGCTGCAGGAAAAGTACCCACAGCAACTGGTACGCATCCACCGCAATACGTTGGTGCTTGCTGAACGTATCTGTGGCATTAGCCGCTCGGCCGACGGGCAGCATCTGCTATTGCTGCGGGATTGTCCTGTCCAGCCAGAGATTAGCCGCCGTGAACTGGCGCAGATCAGGTTACTGCTGCAGACAGAGTAACGAAGCATCGCGCGACCATATTGACCAACGGTCTGAATTTCCCGATATACGGTTCGAAATTTCTTCGCCAGTGCGGCATGATGCTGTCTCTGCCCATCTCTTTTTTCTTTGCACAGGATTGAACTTATGAAGTCTGCGCATCAGGTGCAAGGCGTCACATTAATCGAATTGCTGGTGGCGATTGTAGTCCTCAGTATCGGTATTATCGTGGCCGGACCTGGCTTTTCTACCATCGGCGGCGGCAGCAAACTGGAATCGCAAAGCCGTGAGATCCAGAATGCGTTGGTATTTGCCCGCACTGAAGCCATTCGGCTGAATCAAAATGTGCTGTTTTGCCACAGCAGCGACAGTCAGGTCTGCTCGGCGCCGCCGGCATCCGGTTGGCGTGGCTGGTTGATCCGCGCCGCCGGCGCCGCGATTGGTGCCGAAACCGGGCCGGTATTACGGGCACAGCAATTCAGTGACAGCTCCGTCACGATCAGTTCGGGCAGCCTGTTGGCAGGCGCTCAGCACGTCATCCGCTTTAACTCTCAAGGGTTAATCCGGGTGTTTGGTAACAACACACCGCTCAGCGATTCCATCCGGCTCTGTATTGCCCAAAGTGCACTGAATCCGAATTTATACGAAGTCCGCTTTAATTCAGGTGGTCGCCTGCGGCAAGTGACACAAAATACCAACGGGAGTTGTTTATGAATGCCGTGGCAACATTCAGAACACAGCGGGGCATTTCGCTGCTGGAAACCATGATTGCTGTATTAGTGCTGGCGATAGGTTTGTTAGGTGTGGCGGGTTTACAGACGATGAATCTGAAAAACAGTCAGAGCGCCCATCAGCGCACCATGGCAGTCATGTTGGCTGGCAGCATGGCAGAGCGCATCCGCGCCAATGCGGTGCTGGCACGGACCGGCGTGTATGTGCTGGCGAAAACCTGCAGCACCATTAATCTCAGCGGTTCGATCCAAAGCGTGGAACGAACCCAATGGATTAACGAGCTGAAACTGGCATTAGGCGCAGCCACCACCAGTTGCGGTGAAGTGACTTATGACGGCGCGAACCGGATTTATACCATTGTGGTCAGTTGGGATGATTCACGGGCACTCGGTGGTCTTTCAGTGATGTCACTGCGGCAACAGGTAAGGATCTGATGATGAAGCAACACACTTACCGAAGCAGTATGGGTTTTACTCTGACCGAGTTGATGATTGCACTGTTGCTGGGCAGTTTTCTGGTCGCCGGTGTCATCGGTGTTTATGTCTCAAATATTCAGACGGCGCAGGTGCAACAACGGCTGATGCAGTCGCAACAATCCAGTCAGGTCAGTTTCCAGTTACTCAGTCGTGATGCGATGCATGCTGGTTTTACCGGCTGCGCCAATATGATCCCGCAGCGAGTGGTGAATGTACTGAATCCGCCTTTGGCCTGGTGGGCGATTTGGACTGCCGGTATTCAGGGGTATGAACAAGGCGCGGTACCGCAGTTTGCCGGTGCCGGTATTCCGCCACTTGCCGGCACTGACGGCGTGCAACTGATGTATGGCCGTGGTACCAGTGCTTCAATAGTTTCTCACGACGTGACCGGCGTTCCGCCGCTGGTGATCAATCAGAATGTGGCAGGCATCGTTGCCAATGACATCGTGCTGGCTTGCGATTCTAAAATGGCGGTGATTTTTCAGGTGACCGCCATCGCCGGCAATAATCTCAGCCATGCAGTCGGCGCCGGAGCGCCGGGCAATGCGTCATTAAACTTTGGTTTTGGCGCCAATGGGGTCAACTTCCAGCAGAGTTTGTCAGCAGACGCCGGTACGGTGATGCCGCTGGAAACTGTAGGCTGGTTTGTTGGCAGCACTGCCGATGGGAATTCGTTGTACCGTGTTGCGCTGATAGCCGGGCAGATGCGCATTGAAGAGATTTTGCCAGGCGTGGAAAATTTGCAGGTGCAGTATTTATCGCGCGATACCGCTAACTATGCCAATGCCAACGCGGTGCCGGATTGGGAGCAAGTCGTGGCGCTGCGGGCGACTATCACGCTGGCGAACGATACAAAAATGCCGGTTGCGGCCGGCTTGCGCACTTTCACGCAGGTGATCAACCTGCGCAATCATTGAGGCCAGAACGATGCAACAACAACGCGGTATCGCTTTAGTACTGAGTCTGCTGATGCTGGTCGCTATTACAATGCTGGCTGTCAGCGCCATGCGCGGCACTACGCTGCAGGAAAAAATGGCTTCTAATTTGAACGATCGGGAAATCGCCAAACAAGTGGCTGAAGCCACCTTACGTCAGGTGACGACCTTATTGCCACCAGCGGCCGGTAGCGCCTGGTTTAATACACCAATTCCGGCCCCGGTGCAGGGCACGGCAGATCGTTGGAATAATGCTGCCATCTGGAATACTGCCGGCACTGTGGCAGTGGCCGTCAATGGGGTCAGTTACAATGGTCAGTTTCTGGTTGAAAACATGGGGTTTTGGACCAGCCGGCAAGACCCAACCTGCAAACCGAAAGAAAATCCTTTATGTGAACGACAGACCTACCGCATTACCGTGCGTAACCAGCCACAGGCTGGACGGGCGGCGGTGGTGGTGCAAGTGGTGTGGCGTATTTAAGAACTTGTCGACAGGAGTAGCATGATGGAAAAGCACAAATGGCACTGGCAATCGCTGCTGTGTTGCGCCTTGTTGGCAAGTGGCACGGTGCAGGCGGCGATAGATATTGCTTCCGCGCCTTTGGAAACCGGTTCGACGGTCGACCCCAATATATTCTTTGTGATTGATGACTCAGGCTCGATGTTGCAAGGCATGATGCCGGAAAACCTTGAAGACAATGCCAGTGTTAGTGACAGCTGTTCCAAAAGCACTCATGCCGGCATGAGCATGTGTTATTACAGCACCACTAACCGGGCCTATTTGGCATCATCTCATTTAAATAAACTATATTATGACCCCACTATCACTTATCCGATCCCCACGAAAGCAGATGGCACGACCTATGGCCCGTCGCCATTTACTGCAGCCAAAGTGGATGGTTATGTTTCTGGGTCCACAACCGTCAATCTTAGCACTGGTTATCGCGCTATTATGGCGTCTGGTAGTGTCGGCACCGGCGCGAAAACAGTATTTGCTATCAGCCCGGGCGGCACAGCTGGTGCGGCTTTTTATTACACCTACACGCCAGGTTGTATCAATAGCGTTTACAGCGATTCCTGTTACACGCAAAAATCGTTGAGTGGACCGGACGAACAACAAAATTTTGCTAACTGGTATTCATATCACCGCACTCGTTTGTTGGCGGCAAAAGCGGGGATCGGCAGTGCATTCCATCAGCAAAGTACTGCCATGCGAGTTGGTTATGGTTCCATCAATGAAATGGCCTCAAAAGTCGGTGTCCGTCAGTTCAGCGGCAGCAACCGTACCGCATTTTTTAACTGGCTTTATACCTTACCACCGGATTCTGGCGGTACACCGCTGCGTACTGCACTGACCTCTGCCGGCAACTATTTTAAAACCGAAGAACCCTGGCGGGTGGACCCGGCGAATTCTGCGTCGGCATTGTTGGAGTGCCGGCAAAGTTTCACCATTCTGATGACAGATGGCTATTACAACGACAGTGCCACTGGCGGTGAACACGATAACGTCGCCGGCTCGACCATCACCGGGCCCAAAGGCCGGACTTACACTTATACGCCAAAAAATCCGTTTGCTTACAGCACCAAAGATACGCTGGCGGACATTGCGATGAACTTCTGGAAAAACGATCTGGACGCAGGCTGGGCAGCAAATCGCAAGATGGAAAATACAGTGCCCACCTCGGCGGTGAACCCGGCATTCTGGCAGCATATGGTTACTTTTGGTGTAGGTTTTGGTGTGCAGGGGACAGTTAATCCGACGACTGCCTTTAATGCGATTAATTCCGGCGCCAGTGTGCCCTGGGCCAGCCCGTCTACCGATCCTGGCAAAATTGACGATATGCTGCATGCCGCCGTTAACGGCCGCGGCAGTTTCTTCTCTGCCAGTAACCCTAAAACATTCTCCGATGGCCTCGCCGACACGTTAAGCGCAATCGCCGAACGCATCGGCACTTCCTCAAACATTGCCGCCACGGCAATTAACTCACTGCAATCTGAATCGAATCTGTATCAGGCACGCTATGTGGCCGGTGAATGGACCGGGGATTTGTGGGCCTATGATACCGAAGACACTGTGACACCGATCTGGAAAGCCACTGATGTGATGCCGGCTCCTGCCAGTCGCAATTTACTGTACGGTGCCGATAGTGGCAGTGCCAAAGCGTTCACCTGGAGTAACCTGTCAGCAGCCGAAAAAGCCGTGTTGGGTAATACCAGTACAGTGCTGGATTATCTGCGTGGCGATACCACGCTGGAAAAACGCAATCCAGGGGGTATTTACCGCAATCGTGGGAAAATCCTCGGCGACCTGGTGAATTCATCGCCTGAACTGGTGGAAGCGCCTTACGATTTAAGTTACCACCGCTACAACTGGACCGGTGCGAGCAGTTACCGGAGCTTTATTGAAGGTCCTGCCAAAACCCGCACGCCGATGCTGTATGTCGGTGGCAACGATGGCATGTTACATGGTTTTAATGCCAATACCGGTGTTGAAGTAATGGCTTATATTCCCAGAGCGGTGATGGCGCCGTTGCCGTCTGATACGGTCAGTGTACTGAAGAAATATTCTGAACCGAATTACAGTCATAAATTTTCGGTGGATGGCTCGCCGGTGGTGGTCGATGTGTACATCAGTGGCAGCTGGCGCAGTGTATTGATTGGCTCTATGGGGCGCGGCGGCAATGGTTTGTTCGCTATCGATGTCACAGAGCCGGGTAGCATTACGAGCAGCAAAGTCCTGTGGGATAAAACCTTTGCTGAGCTGGGGTCATATCTTGGCACGCCACAGGTGACCAGGACTGAGTCTGGACAATGGGTGGTCGTTGCAGGCTATGGCTATAACAACAGCACCAACCAATCGGGCCTGCTGGTGATTGATATCGCTACCGGGACTGTTATAAAACAACTGGCGACGGGGAAAGGCGATGCCAGCGATCCAAACGGGATGTCGGAAGTGAATCTGCTGGACGTCGACGCGGATGGCAATACCGATTGGGTTTATGGCGCCGACCTGCATGGTTATGTCTGGAAGTTTGACATCTCTTCAACATCGACAGCTGCGTGGAAAATTGCATATAGCGGCCAGCCATTGTTTCAGGCGAAAAATGGCAGCGGCACCCGTCAGATGGTGACTGGTGGTGTGTTAGCCAGCGTCCAGCCGACCACTGGCAAAGTTTGGTTATTCTTTGGTACAGGCCGCTACCTGAACGTCAATGATCCGAGTAATGCGGATCAGCAAACCTGGTATGGCATTATGGATGGCGCCACGATTAGCGGCCGGACCGAACTGGACAGCCGGACAATTACCAACGTCGGGGATGAGCGGGTGATCACCGCTGCCAACAGCCTGACTGCCGGTAAAAAAGGCTGGTATATGGACCTGATTGATACGCGTGAACGTATTGTCGACATGCCGCTAATGGTCGGCCCTGAGCTCGTGATGAATACCACAATCCCGGATACTAACGTTTGTAATCCAAGTGGTTCCGGCTATTTGATGGCCGTGTCGCCGTATACCGGTGCCCGGCTGAAGAAGACTTTCTTTGATCTGGATGACGATGACGACTTTGATGACAACGACAAAGTCACAGTGTCTGGGAATCCGACCATCGTCAGCGGGATCAAAGTCAGCAGTTTGAATTCGGTGACACGACTGGCGAAAATCGGCGACATTATTAAGAGTTTTAATAACTGTGAAGGTGGCTGTATCGAATCCAGAACCATCGATCCGACGCGTAATGTCGGCATGCAGTCATGGCGTGAACTCACCAACTAACAGGGGGAACGATGATGAGAAAACAACGCGGTTTTAGTCTGATGGAACTGATGATTGCCGTCGCGGTGGCGGGGATCTTGTTGGCCGTCGCGGTGCCAACCTATCAGAATTATCTGAATACAAACCGGCGGGCGGTAGCGGGCGCGTGCCTGGTTGAGTTGTCTCAATATATGGAACGGGTATACACGTCCAGTATGACGTACAACGTCAATAACGGTGCGGCAACCGAGTTGCCGGACAGTAACTGCCAACAGACATTGCTGGGTGTTTATGCGTTTAGCCTGGACGCCAATGCGCAGACTTATACATTAACCGCGGAGCCAAAAGGCGCGCAGAGCGGTGACACTAGCTGTGGCGTGCTGGCGATTGATCAGGCCGGCGTGCGATCTGCAAATGGCGACAGCAGTGCAGACAAGATTAAAAAATGCTTCTGATAATTGCTTAATTGAAAATTTAAGTTAAATTAAATGTAAATTTCAGGTGTAAGGATATACCTGTGTTTACGAAAGGATACGGCCTCATTGAGGCCTTGCTG
>JAIXSW010000452.1 GCA_027484495.1 Gammaproteobacteria bacterium | reverse complement strand
GAGCATGGGTAATCTAGTTGAGCATGATGCCAACTACTCCTACCCGATTCCAGATGAATTTAAATTTGTTCAGTTACCGAAAATTAATAAATTTATTGAAAAGTGGGGAAACAAAAAAAGCTCAGAAACCGATATAACTTCATATTTATCAGAATCTGAGAATGAATTCATTTTAACAATGAAGTTTGGTGCAATTAACATTTATCCTGAACTGACTTGTCAATGGCAAAGCGAAGATAGGAAAGACATAAGGCCCGATTTCTTTGTTGTTCAACCAAACGGCTATGCAGATATTGTAGAGTTTAAGCTGCCAGATATCGATAAAAACACTGTAGTTGGATCGAGTAATAGAGAAACATTTGGAGCATGGTTAAACTCATATATATCTCAAACTCGTGTTTATTCTATCTATTTCGATGACCCAAATAATAGGAAGTGGTTTGAGGAAAAATATGGATTTAAAGTTCACAAGCCGAGAAGATATCTAGTCGTTGGTCGACGTGATGACTTTGATTCTCATGTTTGGCGTGAAATAATGAGTGACTATAGAGATCTTGATATTTTAACGTTCGATGACTTAATTGATGGTGTAGTTGTCCAGTTTTATAAATAATAAATGCCTGTTAATTGGCATAACAAACGCAATCACTCGGGTCGTTTAAAGCTCTGCTTCTGTTTCACTTAAGCAACTTTAAAGCGTCTGGTGTTGCGAGCGTTGCATGGTCAGCTCACGAAAAAACGAATGTCTGCAAATAAGGTAAAGCCGACATTCGTTTTTCGGCCAATCACTACTCATGCATGGCTGAAGGTCAGATTAGCTTGGCAGCTATCCCCAGAGCATTAGAAGATATACAAACAACTATAGTCAGCAGCCCTATTTTCAAACTTTTTCTAGCAGATCTTCCACTCGACATTGAAACAAATCGCACAGCTTTTCTATAGTTTCAAAATCTATTCGCTGCGCTGTTTCTTTGTACAACAAAGTTATCGTATTGCGGTTTAAACCTGTTTCCCGAGCAACATCCACGACCTTCATCTTGTGTTCGCCCATCAGTCGCGCTAAGTGGCACTTGATCAAAATACACCTCAAATAGAAAAATTTCATTTTAAATGACAAAAAGCTATTGCAAATGTCGTTTTACTGCGCTAAATTGCATTCAGGATGACATTTTGCATCTTCGGATGTGATTGTGGCATTCAAAATAACATAGTTCAGGAGTTAACTCTATGCAAAAAGTGATGACTTATCTCACGACTGAGGAGCTGGCTGTACTGATCAAGTACGACTGCCGGACTATCCGTAACAAATTAAAGGACCGTGTCTTGCTCGAAGGGATCCACTACATCAAACCTTTTGGTGGCAGAAAGATCCTGTTTATCTGGGAAACCATTCAACGGGACATGTCTATTGCGCCCCAGAAACACCTCGTCATTCCAATGGCAAACGGAGGTGTTGCATATGGGAGCAATTAGAACGAGGACAGGCTCACCCAACCTGTTCATTGATTTCAAATATATGGGCCAACGCTGTCGTGAGCAAACGGCGTTACCGGATACACCGGCCAACCGGAAGATGCTGGAGAAGTTACTAAAGGCAATCGAAGCGGAAATCGTGCTTGGTACTTTTGTCTATGAGAAGTATTTCCCGAATAGCGCTTTGGCAGCCAAATTTGCCAACAAGCAAACCACTTTGTTAGCCGTCAATCGCGCTGGAAAAATGCCGACTTTTGCTGAGTTCGCTGCGATTTGGCTCGATGAGATGCGAGTGAGCTGGCGGGATTCGTATAGCCAGACGGTTGGCATTATCGTGAACAAACGGCTGGTGCCATTTTTTGGCGAACAGGAAGTCGACCGCATCACTAAAGCAGATTTGCTCCAATTTCGCGCCCAACTCGGCAAAGTGCAACGCGAAAATGGTACGCAGCTATCTTCAGGTCACATCAACCGGCATCTGAAAATTGTTCAGATGATCCTCAGTGAAGCAGCCGACCGCTATCAGTTTACTGCACCTGTCCGCCTGAAACCACTGAAAATCCAGAAGACAGATGTTGATCCGTTCACGCTTGAGGAAGTGAATCAGCTGCTGCAGGTCGTGG
The DNA here is from genome assembly GCA_027484495.1 of Gammaproteobacteria bacterium. Lineage (GTDB taxonomy): Bacteria > Pseudomonadota > Gammaproteobacteria > Enterobacterales > Alteromonadaceae > Pararheinheimera. Next base: position 489 of record JAIXSW010000452.1, on the reverse strand, counting down.
ATGAAACGCATCGTGATTACTACATCATTCGGTTTTTTACCGGCTTACGCACCGGCGAAATCGATGGTTTGCAGTGGCGCTATGTTGATTTTGCCAAGGCGCAAATCCTGGTCCGCGAAACGGTCGTGGCTTTTAAGATGACAGAGACCAAAACCAGCGGCAGTGCGCGTGAAGTGGATATCTCCAGCATGGTGATGGCAGCTCTGAAACGTCAGCACGCCAAGACCGGCGACAAACGCTTTGTGTTCGCGACTCGCAACGACACTGCGCCCAATCACGGCAACATCACCAAGCGGGTTTGGTACCCGCTGCTCAAAGCCTGCAAGCTCCGCCGTCGCACGCCTTATCAGACCCGCCACACCGCTGCCACGGTAATCACCCCATTTTTAACCGCAGTTAAAAGTAGAGGCTAAGCGGCCATCAATGGTGGTTTTCCGCCATTGGCTTTGTGTGGCCGTTCATGATTGTAAAACCAAAGCCATTGAGTGG
>JAIXSW010000613.1 GCA_027484495.1 Gammaproteobacteria bacterium | reverse complement strand
TAATCCAGCGGCTTTTCCATGCAGAAGGTTTGAGAACTGTAACGATATTTGCCATAAGAGGGACATTTTTTAAAGCCTTTATGCAGATAAAAATTCAGCGCTTTGCTGTTAATAATTCGCGCCGTAGCCAGCACGGTCTTAAAACCATCACTGCGGGCTTTTTGTTCCAAATATTGTAACACGGCTGAGCCAACGCCCGGCTGACTTGAATACATCCGTTTGATTTCAACGCGATTCCCACCTTCTCTGCGCAGCAGGCCACATCCGACAGCATGCCCATCGTGCCAGGCGACTACGGCCAACAGCAGCCCCGCTTCATTAAAACTGAGCTTTTCCGGTTCCTCATCCAAACTATGGCCCAATGAATCAGCCAGTTTGCCAAACAAAGTGATTAATGTCGGATCTGTCAGTTCCACTTCGGTCATTCGATACATAAAGCGCTCCGCTTATTGATGTCCGGTGGCCTGGACCGGTGCTATGATTTTTTCAAACTGCGCAGTCAGCGGACCAACCAGCGCCTGATGCTTCTGATGAATGTAGTGATACATCGGCATTTGTTCCAGTGCCGGCTGCACCGCTTGTACCTTTAAACCTGTCATTTGCCGCAGCACATAATCAGCTTCAGCTTTGGGTAATACCGCTACATCAACGCGGCCTTTGGCGACATATTGCAACGCTTGTTCCAGTGTCAGCACCGTAGTGAGCGTTTTCACCTGATGTTGTTTTAAACGTGATTCCACCGCCAGCATGCCCGCCAGGTATGCCACCCGCAGCGGCTGTAGCTCGGTCCACTGCGCAGGCCGCAACTCTGGCCGGCTGACAAATGCAGTTAAATCCAGCTGATAAATCTGCACCGGTACCCGGATCAATTGCGGCACCGTCTGCGACAGCGTCACCGATGCGGCCAGATTGCCATCCAACAACTTGCCGCGAGCCGCCTCGACGCGCAGACGCTCAAGCGGCATCGTTTCCAGCTGCATCTGCAGCCCCAGTTGCTGATAAGCCTGCTTTACCTGTACCACCAATGGATGCTGCGGCGAGATCTGCATCAGCGTACCAATATGCATCACCTCGCTGCGTGCACTGACACCACAGGCGAACAGCAACAACAAACACCCGATGTAACCTGTCAGCTGCGTCACAGGCACCCCATCTTAGGCACAAAGCGCAGATTATCCGCAGCCTGGTTCCATTCGGCGCACAAAGCAGGCGGTTGGCTGCAAAAAATTCGTGATATTGTCACAGTGTTTGGCATACTCGATCGACTGATTCCAGTGATAACAATAGTCAAACTTCTGTTCCAGAGGATTCCACAATGAAAAAAACTCTTGTTGCGACCACAGTCGCTACTGTATTGGCATTAAGCGCCTGTACCGACAATAAACCGGCTGCGCCTGAGCAAAGTGCAGCGGCCCCGGCAGATGCTGCCGCGGCAAAAACTGAACCGGCGCCAGCCGCAGTGACTGCAGAGAATCCGTTACTGAAACGTAGTTCACTGCAATATCAGGCTCCTGAATTCGACAAAATCAAAACTGAGCATTTCCTGCCTGCCATGCTGCAAGGCATCGAAGAGCACGCCAAAGAAATCGAAGCCATCGCCAACAACACCGAAGCTGCGACTTTTGAGAACACTATCGTTGCGATGGAAAAAACCGGTGATTTACTGGGCCGTTCCAGCGGTATTTTCTTTAACCTGTCAGGCTCGAACAGCAATGCTGAGATCCTGAAAATCCAGGCTGAGATTTCGCCAAAACTGGCCGCGCACAGCGACAATATCAACCTGAATCCAACGCTGTTCGCCCGGGTCAAAGCCGTATACGACAACCGTGCCAGCCTGAATCTGGATCCGGAATCACTGCGTCTGACCGAAGTGACCTATGAGCGTTTTGTCCGTGCTGGTGCCCAGCTCAATGACGAACAGAAAACCCAAATCCGCGCACTGAACGAAGAAAGCTCAAAACTGACCACCAAGTTCAGCCAGAACTTGCTGCAAATCACCAAAGACATCGCGATTTTTGTCGATGACAAAGCCAAGCTGGCCGGTTTCTCTGAAGCTGAAATCGCTGCCGCTGCTGAAGGCGCGAAAGCCAAAGGCCAAGACGGCAAATATGTGATTGAAATCACCAACACCACGCGTCAACCAGCGTTAGCGCAGCTGGAAAATCGCGAACTGCGTCAGCAAATCTGGGAAGCCTCGGCGTACCGTGGTACCAAAGGTGAGACCGACAACCGGCCAATCGTGGCCCGTTTAGCTGAGATCCGGGCTGAACGCGCCAAGTTACTCGGCTTTGACACCCACGCGCATTTCTCGCTGGATCAAAGCATGGCGAAAAATCCAAAAGCCGTGATGGATATGCTCGGCAGCATGGCGCCGACTGTGGTGGAAAACACCAAAAAAGAAGCGGCTGCGATCCAGGACATGATCAAACAGACCGGCGGCACTTTCGAGCTGCAGCCGTGGGACTGGGAGTTCTACGCCGAGAAAGTGCGAAAAGCCAAATATGATTTAGACGAAAACGAAGTAAAACCATACTTCGAATTCAACCGCGTATTGCATGACGGCGTGTTCTACACGATGAACAAACTGTTTGGTATCAGCTTCAAAAAACGGCCAGATCTGCCGGTTTACCACCCGGACGTAGAAGCGTACGAAGTGTTTGATGCTGACGGCACCAGCCTGGCTATTTTCTACGCCGACTACTTCGCCCGCGAAGGTAAACGCGGTGGCGCCTGGATGAGCTCTTTTGTTGAGCAAAGCGAATTGCTGAACGACAAACCAGTCGTGGTCAACGTGATGAACATTCCAAAAGGCCCGGCCGGCGAACCAACGCTGGTCAGCTATGACAACGTCACCACCATTTTCCACGAACTGGGCCACGGCTTACACGGCATTTTCTCCAAAGTGAAATACCCGACGCTGGCCGGTACTTCAGTCTCGCGCGATTTCGTTGAATTCCCGTCAACCTTCCAGGAAGACTGGGCGGCGCACCCGGATGTGATTGGTAACTACGCCAAACACTACAAAACCGGCGAAGCGATCCCAGCCGAACTGCTGGCAAAAATCATGAAATCCCGCAGCTTCAACCAGGGTTTCGACACACTGGAATATATGGCAGCGGCGTTAGTCGACATGGAATGGCACTCTATTCCAGCCGGCACCAAAATTGCTGACGTAGAAAAATTTGAAGCCGACGCGCTGAAAAAACACGGCGTTGATTTAGCAGTCGTGCCACCACGCTACAAATCCACTTACTTCAGCCACTCAATGGGCGGCGGTTACTCAGCCGGTTACTACGCTTACATGTGGTCTGAAATTCTGGCAGCCGACGCTTTTGCCTTTGTGCAGCTGCAAGGCGGTCTGAAACTGGAAAACGGCGCGAATTTCCGTAAGAACATCCTGTCGGTCGGTAACACCAAAGATCCGATGGAAGCTTACAAAGCGTTCCGCGGCAAAGAGCCAACCACCGATGGTCTGCTGATCCGTCGTGGCCTGAAAACTGCCGTGAACTAAGTTCGCGAGCGCTGAGCGGCTTTTCGCTGTTTCAGCAAAATGAGCCAATCATCAGGGGACTTCGGTCCCCTTTTTTCTGCCTGGCAGAAAACGTCGCTGGCTTGATCTGCCGCAAACCAGCATCCGGCGCTGTAGCCTAGGCTTAACCTGAACATTTGGTTTTTCCGCGTGTACAGCACACGCCGTCAGCCTGTTCGTTTTCCTGTGAGTAACCTTGCCCGGTCTCTGTCCCGGGCTTTTTTCTGCCTGTTGTGTTCAATCACAATAAAGCTGGAGTCTCCGGCTGGCCGCGCACGATCGCATGCAAAGCGATCTGATCGGCTGTATGTGCGGCCACGATAAAATAGCCGCCGGTACTGGAAAGTTGCTGCACCTGCAGTTGCTGGACGCCAAAGTGTTGCAGCCAATAGGGTGCCAATGAACATTGTGCCGAACCAGTCGCCAGATCTTCGTTGATACCGATTTTGGGCGCAAAATAACGCAGTACATAACCGCGGTGCTGAGAGCTATCAGCACTATCGAGGGCGGCGGTCAGGATCAGCGCATGATAAGGCCCGAGCTGCTTCAACAAAGCAAAATCCGGCACAAAAGCCTGTACCTGTGCGGCGCTTGCCAGCACCAGAACTAAATCCCGCGTGGCAAAATAGTCTGTCACTACCACCCCCTGCGCCGACAATTGCAAAGATTCGGTCAACTGGCTAAGTTCCGCGGGCCGTTGCGCCGGCCACGCCGGTAAACACATGACGAAACTGTCGTGACCGGCTGACAACGGCGCCAATGAAAGTGAACTCCGCGCGACGCTGATATCGCCAAACATACTGGTGAGCTGCACCTGCTGCCATTGTGGACGCTGAGACAATACAAAAGCAGCTGCCGCCAGACTGCCATGACCACATAAGTTGATTTCCTGACGACCGGCAAACCAGCGGATCTCGATGGGCTGCTGCTCGGTTAGGGCTGGTGGGAGCACCACAAAAGCTGTCACTGGCACGGGCTGATCAGCCGCCAGAGTTTGTAACACCGCATCGGCTGGCCATTGCGCCAGTACGTATACCGCAGCCGGATTGCCACTGGCGCTGTCACTACAGAACACATCAAAAACAACTGCTTGCTCTATTTTCATTACTGCAGCTCCATTGCACCATGGCCGACGATTCGGCACTATTTCCACTGAGCAGAAAGCGCAATTTAACTGATCTGCACGCTTCCGCCCAGACGCGGATTTACCTGTGTATTCAAACACCTCAGCATTCAGGACTAGCCGTATGACTTATCAGCTCGAAATCCAGACTCCCACAGTGGAAGATTATTGTCACTTACGCGTCGCGACCGGCCTCAGTGCGAAAACGGCAGCCGCCGCCCAGATTGGCCTTGCTGCCACGTTGTTTGCCGTGCAGATCCGTTTTGACGACAAAGTGATTGGCATGGGGCGATTGGTTGGGGATGGTGCTTGTCATTGCCAGATTTGTGATATTGCCGTGTTACCGCAGCATCAGGGCAAAGGCCTCGGTAAACAAATCATGCAGGCGCTGATGCATTATGTTGAAACGCAATTGCCGGACAGTTGTTATGTCAATCTGATCGCCGATGGTGATGCCAAATACCTATATCAACAATTCGGTTTTGCCGACGTAGCGCCGGAGTCGATTGGCATGGGGCTGACCTTGCCGCTACGACGCTGATGGCGGGTCACTTAGTCTTTCTGCCCGCTGAGCTCGCGCAAAATGCTGCAATCTGACGAATCGTCGCCGGCACAATGCGCCACCAGACTTTGTAATTGTTGCTGCAATTGTTGCAACTGGCTGATTTTAGCGCTGACCAATGCTAACTGCTCTTGAGCCAGCGCCTGCACATCCCGGCTGGCGCGGTCCGGCTGCTGCCACAGTGCCAATAACGCTTCGACCTGATCCAAAGAAAAGCCCAGCTGCTTCGCCTGATAAATCAGCTGCAACTGCGCCAGCTGACTTTGTGGATACAAGCGGTACCCGCTGGGGCTGCGGCGCG
>JAIXSW010000615.1 GCA_027484495.1 Gammaproteobacteria bacterium | reverse complement strand
TTGGCTTCATGTTTAGTCGCCATAAATACCAGCACTTGTTTCCAATCGTTTTTGGCGATCAGCTGGATCAGCGTGGCGGATTTCTGGCCTTTGGCGACCTGATACACCTGCTGTTCAACTTTTTCTGCGGTACTGTTTTGTGGCGCCACACTGATGGACATCGGATTGTGCAGCAGTTTGTTGGTGAACTGTTTAATGTCATCAGAGAAGGTGGCAGAGAACAGCAGGTTTTGCCGTTGCTTTGGCAGTAACGCCAAAATTTTCTTAATGTCGTGGATAAAGCCCATGTCCAGCATGCGGTCAGCTTCATCCAGCACCAGCGTTTGCACCTGATTGATTTTCAAGGCGTTTTGGCCAATCAAATCTAATAAACGACCTGGGGTTGCGGTCAGAATATCTACACCGCCACGCAATGCCTGCATTTGTGGATTGATGGACACACCACCAAACACCACCAGATGTTTCAGTTTTGGCTGCAGGTGTTGGCTGTATTTTGCCACTTGTTCACTGACCTGCGCGGCAAGTTCGCGGGTTGGGGTCAGAATGAGTGCGCGAACCGGGCGCGGATGCGTCGCCGGTTGACTCATCAGCTGTTGCAGGATCGGCAGTACGAAGCTGGCAGTTTTGCCGGTACCGGTCTGGGCAGCAGCCATCAGATCGCGGCCACTCAGCACCGCCGGAATGGCTTGTTGCTGGATCGGAGTGGGCGTGCTGTAACCAGCATCAGTAATTGCCTGTAACAGCTTCGGATCTAAATTTAACGCAGAAAACGACATATCAACCCCAGGTAGCACAGCGCGCCGGGGTGGGGCTGTACGAAAAAGTCGCGCATTCTACCTTGGATGCCGGGCGCTGGCTATCTTTGTATCAGGATTTCGCCGATCCGCCATTCCTCTATTCTCAGGCAAAATGCAGAGCTGCTAATGTACAGAGACCTTTACCAACCGAACCGAAGCGATCTCCGGCGATTAGCGGGACATCTGGCAATAATTGCTGCAATTGTCGCTTGACTCCGCTGGCCGCTGAAGCGCCGCCGGTTAAGAAAATCTGATCAGGGACAACCCCGGCTGCCGTCAGGCAATCACTGATCAGCACTTTTAAACTGTTCATTTCGACATAAAGCGCATGATCCAGCATCGCATTATCCAATTCAGTACCAAGACCTGGGTGTAACCGATCCAGATCGACCTGCACCTGAGCAGCTGTTGCGAGGCTTATTTTGGCTTGTTCCGCCTGTTGCACCAGATAATAACTGAGGTGCTGCTGATACAAAGTTTGTAGCAATGCCACCTGTGCAGGCGCTGCGGCTATTTCCAGTAGCTTGCTGATCTCTTTTGCGGTGGCAGGTTGATAAAACTGCTCCTGTGCATAGATATCGATGATGTTGACTGCATCACTGAACAAAGCCGACGGCAGCGGCTTACCACTTTGCGCCAGACTGCCGCGGCCCAATAATGGCATCAGGCCATAAATTGCCAGTTTGATATCCATATCGACGCCGCCAAGACGCCGGCCGGCGTGACTGAGTAAATCAGCACTGCGGTCAGCCTGATGCGCGTGATTTGGGCCTAAGCGGATTAAGCTGATATCAGACGTGCCCCCTCCAATATCGACCACCAACACCAGTTGTTCAGACGTTAACGTACGCTCGTATTCAACGGCCGCTGCGACCGGCTCATAGGCAAACTGCACTTCGCGAAAACCGGCACTGGCTGCTGCGGCACGCAGCAAAGTCTCGGCACGGGCATCACCGTCAGCGCCATCAATGCCCTGAAAATGCACTGGCCGGCCGATCACGGCATATTCGGCATGTTGTTGGCTACTTTGATCCGCACATTGGTGAATGTGCGACAACATCAGACCACACACTTGCTGGTAGAGCTGCGTTTGCAGCGGATTGAGTCTTGAACCCAACATCGACTTGGGCGAGCGGATAAAAATACCGCCGAGAGGGTCGGTGCTGTAGCGGTCGTGTGCGGCCTGGCCCAACAACGCCATCTGTGGTTGGCGCAACAGCTGTGCCAGTGAAGGCTTTTTCTGAGTGTCGTCGTCAACGTCATAGCTTTCCGGCCATGGCAGGTATAACGCCGAGCTCAGGTAAGAAGAGCCGGCTTCCAGAGCCAGCAATTCCGGTTGACGCGACAGGCTGAGTCTTCCGGCTGTGCAGTTAGAAGTACCAAAGTCGATACCGAGATAAGATGAATGCATAACGTGCTGGCCCTTAAGCTTTGCGCCAAAAAAGCGCCGCAGTATACCGAAGCCCCCGACAGACCCCAAATTTCTGACGGATAATTTTATTCTGACTGACACTCTGGCAGGTTTTTTGCTGAATCTTTGGCAATTCAGCGGTTTTTTTATTTGTCCGGGGGTTCCATGCGACATTCCTGCTTGATCCTGCTGGCCCTGAGCGCCAGTTTGGCGGCTTGCCAGCAACAACCAGATCGGCAAGAAACTGCCGCGTCCGTGCAGGATGTGGCCGTAGGCCCTATTTTGATGTACACCGAGCGGCTGGCTGGCAGATTGTTTGCCGGAGTGCAGCCTTTGCCCAAGGGCGCGCTCGCTGTCGTTAGCTTTACCGAGTTGCGCAGCCTGACGCCAGATCCATATAACCTGTCACAGAATTTGCTCGGATTACAATTGCAGGAGAGCATGATTGCAGTGGCTTCACAGCGTGGTTATCAGGTCAAAGAGTTGCGAGCGGGCCAGGCCGTTGAAGTTTTCAGCGATCATGAGCGTTTGCTGACCCGTGATTTAACTGAACTGGCGACACAACAGGCGGTGCGTTATGTCATCGTCGGTACGCTAAATCAGGCTGAACAGTACACTACAGTTAATGCCCGGATGGTCGATATACAAACCAATACCGTTGTGGCTGCGGCGTCAGACCTTATTCCGGCAGAAGTGCTGGGCGCTACTGAACAAGTGCAGCTGCGGCAACAAAAGTTATATCGTCAGAGTGACAATTAAGATCGCCGGAATCATTTGGAACCAACTATGAAAAAAATTCACAGTCTTTTGTTGTTATGCCTGACAGTGTTATCCGGTTGTGCCAGTTGGGAGCGTTATTCGTTGCTAACCGGCGGAGATGACGCTGGTTCGGAAATCGCTTTACAGGGTCCGGCGAAACAGTCCGCTAGACCGCAATATTATGTCAGTCCCGGATTGTATGATGGCGAAGCCTATCAAGCCACGCAGCAGGCTACACAAAAAATGCAATCGCAATATCAACCGCAAGCTGCAGTCAATGTGAACCACTATGTGCAAAGCATGATGCATGATTTAGTCGCCAATCTTGATCTGGTGAATCCGCAAATGGTGATAGGCATGACCAGTTTTGTTTACCTGGACGGTCCTTATGATCAAACTGATTTACTCGGCAATCAGTTGTCTGAGAGTTTTATGCATGAAGTGCATCAGTTTGGTCTTGGCGTGATCGACTTCAAAACTACCGATTACATCCGCGTGACGCCGCAGGGCGATTTTGTCTTCAGCCGTGATTTCATGGAACTCAAAGAAGAACAGCCGATTGAGTTTGTGCTCGGTGGCACTTTAGTGCGCCACCAAGGCGGGACGTTGATCAATGCGCGGCTAGTGTCCGTGGCCAGTAAAAAGGTTGCTGCAACTGCACAGGGCTTTATCCCACAACAGGTTGTCGACGCACTCTATCAATCTGGTGGTGCAGAAAAACTGTTACTGAAGCAGGGTGAATAAAATGAAAAAAACGGCATTGAGTTTGTTTTTACTCGGTTTGTCCGGCTGTGCTCAGTGGTGTGAGTGTGACAAACATAGCCGTGCTACATCTAATTCGGACACGACAGTAGCAACCGAACAGTCTAGTCCCACCGCTGTTGGCAGTGATGGTTACGTGCTGCAAGACAAGCCGATGGCTGAAGCAGAACCGGTCGGAACCATTACCAGGCCCTCGCAGCTTGATATGGTTGCCAACGACCCAAACGCCCGGCCATTTTTACCTGTTGTACCAGCTCAGCCAAGGCTGACCCGCAAGATGCTGCCGTCGGAGTTTCCAGTTGCAGTTGAAGCGGGGGCCATGGTGGCATCACCATACCCACATCTGCAGCATAGTAAGAAGCAGCTGACAGATTATGCCGGCCAGCTTGGTTTTAAACTGGCCGCATTTGACGTGTTAAAAGGCGCTAAAGTGGGCGTGACCAGCTTTGTTGAATTTGATGACAGTTTGCAACACAGCAATGCGCTGGGTAATCAGTTCGCCGAGGCTATGGCGACGACACTGCCACAACACGGCGTGGAAGTGATTGATTTTAAACTAACCAAAAAAATCACCGTCAGCCGGGAAGGGGATTTTGCCTTGTCGCGTGACGTCCGCCAGTTATCAGAAAAAGCTGGCATGGATTACATCCTGGTAGGCACTTTGGTGACAACGCGCCGGGGTGTACAAATTAACAGCCGAGTAGTGTCGGTCAGAGGCCAGCAAGTGGTCGCAGCAGCATCAACCTTGTTGCCACATCTGGTATTACAACAAATTCAGCCTTGAAATCACTGATAGTCAGTTAAATCACAGATGCCTGTTTATACAGGCGCTGTTTATTTAATCTATTGATTTCAGAGCGATTCACAGCACTGTGACCATCTGTTAGACTCTTTGCTCTGCTGCCTCGTAGTTAAACTGGATATAACGGGTGCCTCCTAAGCGCCAGTCGTGAGTTCGAGTCTCGCCGGGGCAGCCAGTTTAGTCTTCTGTGATATCTGCCTCATCGCCAAAATCGTCAACTGGTTTGCGGTTTGGCATTGCCAAATCTCCCGCTTGAATGTTGGCGAGTAAATCGGCATTTACACTTTCCGCCCATGCCGCTTCACTACTCAGTTGTGTAATTTTCACCGTCAGCTCGGTGACTGCCAGTAAAGGTTGGATCCGACCAAAGCTATCGGGGATTTCGCGGCGATGGTCCAGCTTGAAAGTGTCACCAATACTGGCGCCATCTGCTTTGCCAATACTCAGTAGGACTTGATTTTGTTTCACTTGTATCACTTCGGCTTGCAGGGGTTCACAGCGGAT
>JAIXSW010000187.1 GCA_027484495.1 Gammaproteobacteria bacterium | reverse complement strand
GTCGTGGCGATAGTGACTGGAGACGGATAAAATGCGGCTTCTAATGTCGGCGTGGTTGGACAAGTAGTCGCGGCAAACCCGAGTCTTTTCACTTGCGGTTTAAAATCAATCAGCGGGCTTTCGCTGAGCCGCGCGACGATCTCGGCGGAGATCCCACAGTTCAGCCAGCCATTGTCAACGACCAGCAACCGACCGGTTCTGGCCACTGATTTTTCGATAGTTTCACTGTCCAGCGGGCTAATAGACACCGGATCAATCACTTCAGCATCAATGCCTGCTTCTGCCAGTATTTCCGCAGCCCGCATCGCCTCCATCACCATATTCGACACACCAACAATCGTAATGTCTTTGCCACTGCGCATTGTTTTTGCTTTGCCGAATTCAACACAATAGGGTTGCTCAGGTACATAAGCTTCGGTGCCATATAACAACCGGTGTTCCATGATCAGCACCGGGTTATTATCTTTTAACGCCTGTAGCAACAAGCCTTTCGCATCATACGCATTAGACGGCGCCACTACTTTAAGGCCTGGTACATGGGCGAACATCGCGTGTAAACCTTGCGAATGCTGGGCGCCCTGCCCCCAGGATTTACCAATCATGGTGCGGATCACCAGTGGCACGCTGACGGTTCCACCGTACATGTAGTGACTTTTAGCGGCAATATTGACCAGCTGATTCATACACAGCAGTAAGAAGTCCATCCGGATATGTACATGGATAGGTTTGCGGCCAGCCATCGCCGCGCCTATTGCCACGCCGGTCATGGCGTCTTCAGACAGCGGTGTGGTAAATACCCGCTGCGGACCAAACTTGTCCAACAAACCACGGGTAGAGCCCTGAATGGATTTGTGATCATCCACATCCAGTCCCATCATGAATACACGCTCATCCGCCGCCATCCCCTGTTCGGTTCCTTCACGGATCGCATCAACATAACGCAGCAGACGCAGTTCATTCGGCATAGACATAATCGTACAACTCCTGTGCGCCCGGGAATGGACTTTGTTCAGCGAAAGCGACAGCGGCGGCAACCACCTGTTCCACGTGCTGGTCAATATCAGCCTTTACGCTACCAGGCAAACCGGCGCCGAGCTGCAGGTAAACATCTTGTTCGCGCCAGCGCCGGCCTTCGTCGGCGCTGCGATAGCCCTGATCATAATCTTCGTTCGGGCCGACATGTTCCACCCAGCGGTGGGTCTGGCATTCAATAAAGGCCGGACCTGCTCCGTCACGAATGGCACTGATCAGCGCTCCGGTATGCTGGTGAATGGCCATTACATCCGGGGTGGTAAAACGGCGGCTTGGGATACCGTAGGTCGCTACGCGTTCAGTCAGCGTGTCGGCTGCCCAACGTTTTTCCAACGGTTCATGGATAGCTAAGCGATTGTTTTCACACACGAATAAGATTGGAAGCTTGTGTAGTGCAGCAAAATTGATGCTTTCACTGAAACAACCTTCTTCAGTGGCACCATCGCCCATAAACACCACCACGACATCGCTGCGCTGTTGTTGTTTCAGTGCAAGCGCATGGCCAACAGCCACCGGGATGCCAGTTCCAACGACCGCAGACATACCAATAACATTTTTACTGGCCTCAACCAGATGCATCGAACCAGCCCGGCCTTTGGCACAACCCGTAGCCTTGCCATACAGCTCAGCCATCAGCGCATTCACGTCGCCCCCTTTAGCAAGGTAAACGCCATGGCCACGATAGGTGCCGGCGACATAATCGGACAGCCGTAAATGATCAATCACGGCCGCTGAAATGTATTCCTGGCCAATGGCTAAATGCACCGGGCTTTTGATTTTGTCGGTTGGATATATGGCGGCGATAACTTCTTCTATCCGCCTGATTAAGGCGACAGAGGCATACAGCCTAGATTCAGTGGTTGGCATGTCTGGCATGAACATCCTCGTTAGCTATACCTGCAGTCTCAAAACGGCTGCAGACAATTTTATCAATGCTGATTTGTGTTATTCATCGGCACTGGCCGGTGTTACTTGAGTTTTATTGAAAAAGATCCATCACAGTGATTTCATCTAAAGCTAATGGCTTTGCAAGATAAGTGTCACGCGCTTCTCGGACATAGTCCTGATAGATTTCCAGTACGAAGTTAAATGCATCGACGAATTCATCACCTTCTTCATTGATATTGGCCTGAATTTTAGTCAGCACACCGGCAAGATAATTAGAACTGCCATGCATTAGGAAAAAGGTCATATTCGCATCTTTAACCGCATGTTCACGCATAAATGCCCATTGTTTCTTTACCGAATTCAGCGCCTGCTCCCGGTTATTTATTTTCTCTGACACGATGTCTAATAGACAATCCATGCTGGTCTTGTACGCATCCATAGAAAATGCAGAGAAAATAGAATCTCCATAGTCTCCCAGAGACGTATGAAAAGTGTTGTCAATTAATTTTTGTATCTCGGTGGATAAATCAAAATCGAGATCATTTAATAAAATATTCTCAGGCAATAATGGCTGCGCACCGGATATTCTAACTCCATTGCTACAGTTATAGACCTCTATCTTGTGAGCTGCTTTTGAAATAACTTGTTCTAATAATTTTCTCGAAACATCAAATTCCGGTTTTGTAAATACAAACTCGAGGAAATTACCTGGCGCAGGGATGCCGCCACCATGAGTAGCCTGATAGTTATAAACTTCAGCCCCACCATTTTTAAAATAAGCTGACAACGACGAGTGGTGCTTATTGATATCGACATAGCCGAGATCAACACCCAACAGGTAAAAATACTTGAATCCCCAGCGTACAAAGTAGTTTGAAACTAAATTGGTGACGGTAGGATAGGCATAACTTAGAGAAGCCAATTCAATGTTTAATTTCTTTAAACCTTCGGTGTATATATAAGAAGATGCTTCACCTTCTTTTATACATAGCAGTGTTTGCTTGAATAATGCGGCGGTGTCTGGATGAATTCCGTTGACGCTGAGTAAGGTTATCCCTTTCAAATACTCGGGATCATCAACTCGCGTAACCCAGTCATAAGTTGCTCTGCTTTGCTCAATTTCCGCATGAAAATCAGGTTTAATCCCCCGAGCGTGCAGTGCTTTTAGCGCAGTACCACAACTGACAACAATCGCCTGCGCGCGGTTACTGATTATGTAGGGATAACACTCATCAAGACTAGGACCATTACCAACAATGAAAACTGGCACATCCTGCGCTTTAAGTGATTGTGTGGGAAAATCTTTCTTCATAAACAGACTATTGCTGTTCAATATTTCTTTCGTATGGGCAATACCATATCGTGCATGATCATAATATTCGCCAAGAGCTAATACGACTTTTAATTCGCTTCGCAAATCGGTAACAGCTTTTTGCATTGCCTGAGTGTAATAACTCGTCAGCATGTAAGTATCCGCCAATGCATAAGCACCAACCTGATAAAACTGCGCCATTAAATCATAAAAGTAGTTGCTTCCGTCACCACCAAGATTCAGATAAATTCGAGTTTTGTTTTCATTTGCCTTAGCAAAAACTGCCGACCAATCTGTGACAAACAGACTTTGATAGAAATAATCAAGGTTTGGCTCACAAATGAATAAGTTATGAATTAAATGATTGCGAGTTAATTCTTCCACATGAAGACCGAGTGCAACTCCGAATATTATTAATGAATTAATGTCGCTTGGCAACTTACTATGAGACAACAACGTTTTTTCAAAAATAGGTGTTAACTTTTGAATAGTCCTAAAATGCAAATACTTGCCGAGCTTGCCGACCGTCTTCACTCCGAGAACAACATCGTCTTTGAAAGGGTGATTGGTGAAATAGTTAACAATCTCCGCAGATTCAGCCGTCAAGTCGCTATATAAAAGTGCGCGTCTCTCAGTATGGTACAAATTGCAATTTTTATTATCATCGAGGACTAATTGCCATTTCTGACATTGATACGTTAGCATCGTCTGATGAATTTCAGGATAGAGGCTTGCTAGCGCAGCCATATTCCGTTCGAATACCAGCTGATATTTTGGCCCTTGCGCAAGCTCAACCTGGTATGTGTTATTGGTGTTGCCGGCATGCTCGGGAACGTAATCAGTGCTGGCATGGT